>CATXYA010000235.1 GCA_958403605.1 uncultured Oscillospiraceae bacterium | reverse complement strand
GTTCACACCAAAGAAAAGCCGTTCCTACCTGCAAAAGGGCGCACTTATAGACGGAACGGCGAAACCGTTGCCTTTTGTCAGGTGAAGATTGACCGATACCCAGAACATTCCGTGCACCCCTTTCTGTAGATTCCCGTTTATCGTAACACCAGCGGCGGCAGATGTCAACCGCTTTCGCTTCGACAGGCTTTGCGGTGCAGGCGCGGTACACTGGATGGGATGGAGGCGGTGGCATGCGCGGTGTGGTCTATGTGGATCTGCTGTTTTTGATCAACGCGCTGCTGGGCGCTTTTTTATTGAAATGCACCTCGCGGCTGGCGGGCCGAGCCTGCACGGGCTGGCGGCTGCTGGCCGGCGGCGCGGCGGCGGGACTTTCCTCCCTGGTGCTGCTGCTGCCGCCCCTGCCGGGGCCGCTGCTGTGGGGCGTCAAGCTGAGCACAGCCTGCGCGGTGGTGGCGGCGGCCTTTGACTGGCACAGCCCGCGCAGCTACGGCAAGGTGTTGCTGTGGTATGCGCTGCTGAACCTGCTGTTGGGCGGCGCGGTGTTTGCGGCGCTGTATTACGGCCTCTTCGGCGGCATCGAGGTACATAACTTCACGCTCTACTTCAACGTCTCGCCGGTGACGCTGCTGGTCTGTGTGGGCGGCGTGTACCTGGCGGTGGAAGTGTGCGCCTGGGCCTTTGGCAGGCCGCAGGAGCATCCGGTGGCCGCGTTCTGCGTACAGGTGGGCGGCGCTGCGGTACGCGGCACCGCCCTGGTGGACACGGGCCTGCGCGTGCGCGACCCCATCACCGGGGGCAGCGCCTTTTTGCTCAGCTTTGCGGCCGTGCGCGCCCAGCTGCCGCCCGACACAGCGGAAAAGCTGGAGGCATATTTTGCCAAGGGGGATCTGGCGCCGCCGCTGACGCTGGTGCCCACCCAATCGGCGGGCGGCGTCAAGCTGCTGCCCGCACTGCCCGGGGAATGGACGGTGGACGGGACCGTGCGCGGCCGGCGCCTGGCCCTGTTTACCCAGGAGGCCCTGGCGGGAGGAACGGTGGAGGCTCTGGTGAGCCCGGAAACATGAGAGGGGACAAAAAACACATGCTGCTTGCAAAATGGAAGCAATGGCTGCGGCGCCTGGCGGAAAAATTCTTCATTGCGCTGCGCCTGCCGGACTACGTCTACTATATCAACGGCCCGGAGACGCTGCCCGCGCCCCTGGGCAAAGAGGAAGAGCGCGCCGTCTTTGCGGGACTGGAGCGCGGGGACCCCAAATGCCGGGAAATGCTGATCGTACACAACCTGCGCCTGGTGGTCTACATCGCCAAAAAATTCGAGAGCCGTACGGCCTCGGTGGAGGACCTCATTTCCATCGGCACCATCGGGCTCATCAAGGCGGTGAACACCTTTGTGCCCTCTAAAAATATCAAGCTGGCCACCTACGCCAGCCGCTGCATCGAAAACGAGATCTTGATGTATCTGCGCAAAAGCTCGAACCGCCGCCAGGAGAGCAGCATCGACGAGCCGCTGAACACGGACTGCGACGGCAATGAATTATTGCTCTCCGACGTGCTGGGCACCGACCAGCAGATGGGGGCCGAGCTGGAGCAAAACGCCGAGCGCGACATGCTGCTGGCGGCGGTGGGCAAGCTCTCCAGCCGCGAAAAGCAGATCATGGAGCTGCGCTTCGGTCTCAACGGCCAAAAGGAGCACACGCAAAAGGAAGTGGCGGATCTCATCGGCATCTCGCAAAGCTATATCTCCCGCCTGGAAAAGCGCATCATCCGACGCCTGCGGTGTGACCTGGAACACAGCGCCCAATAATTGGCATCCCGCCGCGGGAATCGAAAGTTTCACTGGGCCCCATACTCTGGACAAACCGTTCAGAGGAGTGGGACCTTGTGCAGTACCACAAAGTAGAGATCTGCGGCGTCAACACCGCAAAGCTGCCCGTGCTCAAAGAGCAGGAGAAAATGAACTTGATCCGCAAAGCCCAGGCGGGCGACCAGGCGGCCCGGCAGGAGATGATCCAGGGAAATTTGCGCCTGGTGCTCAGCGTAGTGCAGAAATTTTCCAGCCGCGGCGAATCGCTGGACGACCTGTTCCAGGTGGGGTGCATCGGCCTCATCAAAGCCATCGATAATTTCAACCCGGACCTGGGGCTGCGGTTTTCCACCTACGGCCAGCCGATGATCATCGGCGAGATCCGGCGCTTTTTGCGCGATAACAACGCCCTGCGGGTGAGCCGTTCCACCCGGGACGTGGCCTACAAGGCCATGCAGGCCAAGGAGCGCCTGCAAAAGAAAAACGGGCGCGAGCCCACGGTGCGGGAGATCGCCCAGGAGGTGGGCCTGCCGCAAAGCACCGTGACGCTGGCCATGGAGTCCATCATCGAGCCGGTGTCCCTGTACGAGCCGGTGTACAACGACGGCGGCGACACGCTGTATGTGATGGATCAGCTGGGCGACGGTGGCGACGAGGAAAACTGGATCTCCTCCATCCTCTTCCGGGACACCATGCAGAACCTGTCGGAACGGGAAAAAAAGATCATGGCGCTGCGCTACCTTGCGGGCAAGACCCAGGTGGAGGTGGCAAACGAGATCGGCATCAGCCAGGCCCAGGTGAGCCGCCTTGAAAAAAACGCCCTGGAACACATCAAAAAACAGCTGTAGCAAAAAAGCGCC
This sequence comes from uncultured Oscillospiraceae bacterium, assembly GCA_958403605.1. Lineage (GTDB taxonomy): Bacteria > Bacillota > Clostridia > Oscillospirales > Ruminococcaceae > Ruthenibacterium. The sequence goes on along the minus strand of CATXYA010000235.1, from coordinate 1,597 downwards.
TTTGCCGTGTGCAGAGGCGCTTTTTTCATTCAGAAAAACGATGAGCTTGACTTTCCGGCGGGGAGCTGGTACAATACATACCAAAAGAATGTATTGGCGGTGAGTATATGGCGCGCAACAAATACCCGGAAGTGACGGTGGAAAAGATCCTGGAGGCCTCGCAGCGGCTGTTTTTGGAGAAGGGGTACGACAACACCACCATCCAGGACATCGTCAACGAGCTGGGCGGCCTGACGAAAGGGGCTGTCTACCATCATTTCAAATCGAAAGAGGACATCATGGACGCTTTGAGCGACAAGCTGTTCTTTGAAAACGACCCCTTTGAAGCGGTCCGGTGCCGCACCGACCTGAACGGCCTGCAGAAGCTGCGCGAGGTCGTGCTGCTCAACCAGAAAAACGAGACGCTCATGCAGCTGAACCGCCAGGCGCTGCCCATCCTCAAAAATCCCCGCATTCTGGTGGGGATGCTGGAATCGGACCGGCAGTTCCTCTCACCCCGCTTTCAGGAACTGCTGGAGGAGGGGAACCGGGACGGCTCCCTCCACACCGCCTACGCCAAAGAGCTGGCGGAGATCCTGCCCATCCTCTCCGATGTCTGGCTGGCGCCCACGGTCTATCCGGCCACCGCGGCGGAGATGGGAGAAAAATTTGCCTTTCTCGCTGATCTGCTGGACAAGATGGGGGTCCCGCTGGTAGATGAGGAGATCCGGGCGATGGCGGAGGCCTTCTTTCAGGAGATCGCCCAAGATCAGGCGGCGCGTGAGCAGGGATGACTGGGACCGTCCGCAGCTTAGAAAGAAATTCCATCACAAAACTGCCTGCGGAAAACAGGCAATTTTCTTTGCCAAAATACATTCATTTGGAATGTATGATAATAAAAGGAGATGATTTCCATGACGGAACAGCAATTCGACCGGGCGGTAGAACGGGCCGCAGATAAATTGGAGACCTGTGTAGAAGCGGCGGCGGACCGGCTGGACCGGGGCTTTGAGCGCCGGTGGCAGCAGCGGCCTTTCCGCATTTTGATGCGGACGGTCTCGGTGTCGGCGGAGCTGGGGCTCATCGGCGGCGCGTTCTGCCTCTCGGCAAGAGGGCACCGGACACTGGCGCGCTGGTGCTTTGCGCTGGGGGCCGTGGGCCTGGTGTTCGAGTGCGGCAGGGCATTGCTCTTCAAAAAGGAGTAACACTGCAGAGAAAAAAGGGGCGCGCCCGCAAAACGGCATGCAAAAAGCAGGAAGTTACCTCTGTAGGGAACGCCGTCCCCGGCGTTCCACCGCTGAAAGTCAGGACGGTGGTACCCTTTTGTCTTGTGCAGTGGCTTGTTGTAGAGACGAATCTCCCGAAAAGCCGCCGTATTTGTTGCGTTCCTCACATTTTTGCGGAGCCTGGAGCATTGATCACAACCCGCGCGATTTCCTGGCGAGCGGAACGCCGGGGACGGCGTTCCCTACCGAGCCTTGGGATGCGGCGATCGATCAAGCAAAATAATGAAAAGCACCTCCTGCAACAACTTCCACCATGGTTGTTGCAGGAGGTGCTTTTTGGGTTTCTGCTTTGCAACGCGCCCTTTAAATTTGGTGTTCTTAGTCTGATGACT
>CATXYA010000234.1 GCA_958403605.1 uncultured Oscillospiraceae bacterium | reverse complement strand
GAACGGTTTCGTGCCATTGCAGGCGGCTGAACTGTGTCAGGTAATGCGCGCCGCGGACATTTTCCGGGTAACGGGCGTACCAGCCCGGGAAATACCGCGCCATGGTGCGCGCGGCCAGGGCCGCTGCTTCGCTGTCCGCATTGCCTTGGGGCGTGGCCGTGCCGCTGATCTGTACGCCTGGCGGCGAGGCATGCACCAGTAAGGCGCTGCCGTCCGGGCACTGGCCCAGGGCCAGGTACACGTGTCCCGCGCCGCTGAAAATATCGCCGGGGCGGCGGGCGCCCGCCTGTTCCGGCGGCAGCAGGGCGCCCCAGCCGCGCCGGGCAAACTCCGCCGCCTGTCCGCTGGCCTTACACACATAGCCGGGCCGCCCGTCGGTTTCCTCCATCAAATTGTAAACGGCCCAGCCGATGAAGCCCGAGCAATCCAGCCCGTCATGCAGCTGGAAGCGGGTGGTGCGGAAATCATACGCCGGGCCTTGGGTACGATAAAATTCCTCCCACCGCGGGCTCACCCCCAGGCGGCGGGCGTCCGGGCCCGCGCCGTCGTCGGCCTCGTTCCAGCCGCCGCCCCAGACATACATCGTGCGGCCCACGGGCTGCAGCGCGATCTCTAAGAACCGCCGCAGCGTTTTTTCCTTTTCCATCAAAACAGCCTCCCTTCCCCTGCTGCTATCTTATTCCCAGGGGACTGGGAGGCATGCCTGTTCAAATCTTTTTTCAAAGCCAAATTCCCGCAGCACCAGGTCTTCGTCGACGTGCTCGTCATAGAAACCGCCCGCCTGCCGGAAGCCGTTTTTCTCGTATAAACGCTGGGCGGGTCCGTTGCCCTCCACCACAAACAGGCGCAGATAAGCCGCGCCCTGCGCCCCGGCCAGTGCCGCGGCCTTTTGCAGCGCCTCCGTGCCCGCGCCCTGGCGCTGGACGGCGATATTCACGCCCAGCCGGTCGAGATAAAGAGCCGCGGCCTGCGGCTCCTGCCACTGCACATGGCGCGCGCCGTCACAGCCGCCGCACAGTGCAAAGGCGGCCGCAATGTCCCCTTCTGGCCGGGTCAGCACATACAGGCGGTGCTGGGCGATGTCCTCGCCCAAAAATTCGCACGGATACACTTCATCCCAAACGGAAAGGCCGTCGCACTGCATCCGCCGGACGATCTCCCGGTACATGGCTTGCAGCTGCGGCAGGTCTTCCGGGACTGCTTTTCTCAATTCCACTGCCGTTCCTCATTTCCACATTTTTTCATTCTTCCGGATGCTCCTGGAAATGGTCGAGGATGCGCTGCACGGTCTGCTGCGGGGCCTCGTCGGAATTATCGACCCAGAAGCCCAGCCGCGGCGTCCCGCGTAAAAAATCCTCATACAGTGCCTCCACGGCAAAGCCGGTATAGCCCGTTTTGGGCCGCGCCGCCTCCCGCTGCCGCACAACTTCCACCCGCGGGCACAGCACCGTGAGATGCACGGGACAGCCCTCCAGCAGCGCCAGCATTTCCGGCAGCTGCTGGCCATAATAGTTGTCCTGCAGGGCCACGGAAAAGCCGTTCTCCCAATACAGTCTGGCGGCCTGGGCGGAGAGACGGTATCGCAGCTCCAGCTGGCGCAGCGCCTCGGCCGAGGGCGCCGCCGACATCTCGGCGCGGCCCGAGACGATCATGCGGCGGAACACATCGCCCCGCAGATGCACGCCTCGCTCCAGCTGCGCGGCCAACAGCTGTGCCACGGTGGATTTGCCCGACGCCATCACGCCGGTAATGAGATAAATAGCCGGTTCCATCAGGAACTCCTTTCTGCAAAAAGTGCGGCGGCCCTGCCACCCCGGTATCCTCAGACCTTGGTCTCCGCCGCTTCCTCTCCCTCCGCGCTCCACGCCTCCCCGCCGGGCGCGTGCGCGCCAAAGGAAGGCACGAACCAGAATTTGCGGATGATGAAGATGAGCGCGATGGAAATGATGCCGATGAGGTTTTCCAGCGGCGTGGTGTGTTCCACCACCATCTGCCGCGCAATGGCAAACAGCAGCACCTCGATGGCGGAGCCGGGCGTGTGCTTGGCCAGCATTTTGATGAACTCCACGCCGATGATGAGGTTGAACGCATGGCCGAGCACCTGCTCGAAATGGGCGGTGGCGTTTTGATCCACCGACAGATTGAACACCTCGGCGATCACCTTGATGCCCACGATAAGGATCGCAATGAGTACCACCACGGAAATAGCGATCTCGATGGCGGTGGCGGCCTGGGCCATATGCTGGCGGGCCCACTCCCGCCAATGGCGGCGGTCTGATTTCATACCGGCAGCTCCTTCACAATTTTCTTTACCATAGCATGGCGCGCGGCTTGTTGTCAAGAAAAGGAGCCGCCGCCCAAACCTTGCGCGGTCTTGGGCGGCGGCTTTTGTTTTCTTTTGTTGTGCTAAGCGATGACGCTTCCATAGTACGCCACCAGCAGATCCACCACGGCGCCGTAGCTTTTGACGCCCATAGACTGGCCGTAGCTTTTCAAAAAATTGTTGTACGCGCCGTTGGCGGCGCGGGCGGCCACCGTCTTTTCATACTGCGCCCAATAGGCGTTGTTGGCGGCGAGGTCCGCCAGCACATGCGGGTGCAGGGTGCGGCTGACGGCCTCCCACTGGGCCCGGTCGGCGCCGTAAAGAGCGTTGGACAAATGGATGTACGCCAGCAGCGCGCCCGAATACTCATACAGGGCGATGCCGCTGGTATCGCAGGCCAGGATGCCCACAAAATTTGCCGTCTGCTCGGGCGCGACGCCGCGCACATGGGACAGCTCGTGGGCGACGGTGGCGGGCAGCAGGCAGGCGGGCGCGTCGGTATTCAGGTTAGCCTCCCCGGTGAAGGGGAAGAAAAAGCCCGTGAATTCCATGGCGCTGAGCACCTTGGAAAACACCATGCTTTTGGGCCGCACCGCCGTCCCCCGCAGAAAGGGATATTCCTCTTCCAGCGGAGAGTAAAGAGCGTCCGACGCGGCGAAGATGTCGGCCACCGTCTCATTGAACACACCTGTTTCGTCCCGGGATACTGCGGCCTCGGCCGCGTTGAGTTTTTCGGCAAACAGATTCGTCACGGCGGCCAACTGCTGCACGGAGACCGGCTGCGCCGCCAGCCCCGCCTGTTCTTCAAAGGTGGCGGTGTAATAATTGACGCCCCACAACAGCGTGTAGCCCAGGTACACGGCCAGCGCCACAGCGCAGCCGCCCAGGGTCTTGCGCCACAAAATGCCGCCGCGCCGCCCCTTGCCGCGCACCAGCGCCCACACCGCTTTGCCCACATAGACCGCGCAAAAAATGATGAGGGCCGCCCAGCACACCTCGGCCATGGAGAACGGCAGCAGGCCGCAAAACGCCCCCACCGCGCGCTTGTAGGGCGTGGTGAGATGATCCGCGATCCATTGGGCGGCGGGCCGGTGGGCCATCGCCAGGCGCAGCGCGCCCAGCAAGGCCGCCAGTACTGTCAAAACCGCATAATGCCGCCAAGTGCGCCGCACATGGGCGGCCAAGGCTTCCCGCATTGTTTTCACTTCCCGATCTTATCCACCAAGGCCAGCACTTCCTCGATCTTGGCCTCGGGGTCGCCGCTCTCGAAGGCTTGACGGATACAGCCGTCGATATGTGCCTTCAGTACCTCGCGGTTGGCCCGGTTCAAAATGGATTGGGTCGCCAGCAACTGGTTGGAGATATCGATGCAGTAGCGGTCGTCCTCCACCATGGCCAAAATGCCGTCCAGCTGGCCCCGGGCCGTTTTCAGCAGGCGTGTGACGGCCTGCTTGTCGGCTTTCATGCGTCGATCCCCGCCACTTCGTAGCCAGCCTCGGCCACGGCGGCTTTCAGCGCCGCGGCATCCAGCGTTTCGCCCGTGCAGGTGGCGGTCTTGGCCGCCAGATCCACCTCAGCCTGCACGCCGGGCAGCTTCTCCAAAGCCTCTTTCACATGGGCCACACAGTGCTGGCACATCATACCTTCCACATGGATCGTCATCGTTTTCATCATTGGTCTCTCCTTTTGTTTTTCTGGTCGTGTTTGATATTCCGGCGCGTGATGCGCTTGGAAACGTTTGAGGCGCAGGGCGTTGGTGACCACAAAGACGCTGGAAAGGCTCATGGCCGCCGCGCCGATCATGGGGCTGAGCTTGATGTTGAAGAACGGGTACAGCAGGCCCGCCGCCAAAGGGATGCCCAGCGTGTTGTAGAAGAACGCCCAGAACAGGTTCTGCTTGATGTTGCGCAGCACGGCTTTTGACAGGCGGATGGCCGTCACCACGTCGCGCAGGTCG
>CATXYA010000233.1 GCA_958403605.1 uncultured Oscillospiraceae bacterium | reverse complement strand
TATCTTGCCAATTTTGCCCGCACGGGCGACCCCAACGGCGCGGACCTGCCCCAGTGGCTGCCCACCGAAAAGGGCCAGAACCAGGTGTTGCGCCTGGGCGACAAGGACATCCGCATGGGCGGCGTCTCCATCGCCAAGCTGACGCGCACCATGATGACCAAGCCCAACGTGGGCGAATGATCTGTCCTGAAAAACGAACAGGGACCAGGCCATGGCCTGGTCCCTGTTTTTGTGTGCTGTCAGCGGGCGGGCATACGGAACTCCGCTAAGGCCTCATTTAAAAAAGTGTTGAAAGGCCGCATAGCCGCAAAGACGGCGGCGGTGGTCTCGGGGAAATCCGGTGCCAGCAGCTGCTGGTCGGTGATGGGGTATTCCAAGTACCAGCTTTTCTGCTTGAGTGCCTGCGCCTGGGGATGGGCGGGGTCGTACCCCTTGGGCACCCGCTTCAGCGCCGTGCCACCCACGGTGAACCGTTCGGCAAAGGCGGGCGCGGACACAAGTTCCTGCCAGGCGTCCCCGTTTTCGGCAATGGCATCGCGCACCAGGGTGGCCGCCTGGGGAAACATGTCCGCAAACAGGCCGCCGCCCAAAAAGGAGCGGTCCCCGGGGCGGAGCATCAAATAGTAGCCCACGGGGACGGGCAGCTTGCCCGCCGGGCCCAGATGTGCGCGGAAGGCGGGGTTGTACGGGGATTTATCATGGCTGAAGCGCGTGTCCCGCTGTAGCTTGAAGGTCAGCTCTCGCGGCTCGGCCAGTGGAACGCTTTCGTCGAACTGCCGCACCGCCAGCAGCAGGCGGCCCACCAACTCCTCAAAGACGGCGTTCGCGGCCCTGTACTCCGCCTTATGGGCGTGGTACCATTCCCGCTCGTTGTGCTGTTCCAGCTGCGAGAGATAGGTGAGCACCGGCTGCAGCTCCATCAAACCACCTCCCCGCCGCGTTTTACCGCGGCGAAATGCGGAGAGGCCAGCAGCTGCCGCACCCAGGCCGACGTCTGCTCCGGCGCGCGGTAAGCCGGGAACCCGGCAAAAATTTGGGAGAGCTCGTCCAGCTGTTCCATGGCCGCGGTGAACGAGGCCAGCGTCTCATAGCCGCAGGGCGTCAGGCCCTGGTAGCACAAATTCGCCGGGTCGATGCGGCGGCTGGCGACGGCATAGTCCACCCGCCGCCGGCAGCGGCAGGGGCCGGTGCCGCCAAGGCCGCAGTACTGCCCCAGGAACCGCGCCATTTTGGCCCGCGCGCGGGAGAGGCGCTGGCGGTAGGCCTCCGGCGTCATGTCCAATATCTCCGCCGCCAGACGGCTGTCCAGGCGGAACATGGTGCCCAGCACATAGATGCAGCGGGTCTCCGCGTCCAGGCACTGCAGCATCACATTGGTGCAGGACAGCTTCAGCTCCTCCTCCAGCAGCGTCCGGTCCACCCCGGCGCTGAGGTCTGGCATATCCCGTTCGCGCCCGGAGACGATGTCCTCTCCATACGCCTCAAAGCTCAGGGGATGTCCGGCAAACATGCCCTTGCGGTAGTCCCGCAGATGGTTGACCGCGATGCGGAACACCCAGGTGTCGAAGCGGCTTTCGCCGCGGAAGGACGACAGATGGGTCATCACCTTCAATAAGATCTCTTGGGTGGCGTCCTCGGCGTCCGGCACCATGCCCAGCATGCGCAGCGCGAGATTGAACACCAGGTCCTGCACACCGCACAGGACCGCTTCCAGCGCAGCTTTGTCCCCGGCCACCGCGGCAGCGGCCAGCTCTTCTTTGCTTTTTTCCTTCATTTTTGCACCTCCTATTTGATTAGACCACAAATTGGGTGCCGTGTGACAGGTTTCCAGAAAATTTTGTTTTGGGGAGGAGGACGGGGCGGCCTTGCTTTTCTCGCCAAGAAAGATGTGCCGATCCGGTAAAACCGTGGTATACTAAAAGCCGCTGCCCTCCGTTTGGCCGGACACAGCGCAATTTCGTTTGTGGAGGAACCTTTTATGTCGTCCCACGTCTCTTTGCCGCGCCGCGCCTTTGCCGCCTTTTGGACGGTGCTGCCCGGCCTGGCGCTGTTTGAGATCTGTTACAAAGCCCTGGCGGCGTTTGCCGTGAAGCCCCTGCTGCGCCTCCTGGCGGACAAGACCCTGGGCCGCGGTGGGGTGGAGCTGGCGTTCAACGAGCGCATTTTGGGCGCGCTGGCCTCGCCCTGGGGTCTTGTGGGCGGGCTGGCGCTGGCGGTGCTGGCCGTCCTGGGGGCTTATTACGAATTTTCCGTGCTCTTCCTCTCGGCCTGCTGCGCCGCCAGGGGGACGGCGGTGTCCCTGCGCACGGCCATGGAATTGGCGGTGCCCACGCTGCGCAGCCTGAAAAGCTGGGGCGTTCTTGGCTTCGCCGTCTATGCGCTGGGGCTGCTGCCCCTGCTGGACCTGGGCTTCTCCCCTGCCCTGCTGCCCGCGGTGCGCATCCCGCGCTTCATCACGGGGGAACTGTCGAAAACGCCTTTTGGACAAGCGGCGGTGGTACTGTTTTACGCCGCGGCCTTCGCTGTATTTGTGCTGCTGCTGTTCACGGTGCCCGCCATGGCGCTGGGCCGCCAACCCTTTGGCCGCGCCGCGCGCCGCAGCGGCGCTTTGCTCAAAGAGGCCGGCCCCCGCGGCTGGGCGGCCTGCGGCGCGTTCTTCCTTGTTTGGGGCGTGCTGTTCCGCTGGCCCGGCCTGCTGCCCACGCGCTTTGCGGGCATCACCGGGGCCGGTTTCTCCGAGCTGGTCACCAATTTGTTGGCGGGCAGGCTGCTGGGCTCGGTGCCCGCGTTTTTGGTGACGGAGCTGCTGCGCCTGGGCCTAGCGCTGTTCTTCGTGGCGCTGCTCACCCAGCTCTATCTGTTGGCCGGGGGCGAAGCCGCGCTGGACACCGCCGCGCTGCCCGCCATCTCCGCCCGGGTGGACCGCGCCCAGCAGGCCGCCCGCACCCTGGGCGGCAAGGTGTGGGACCAGCTGCGGGCGCTGTGGGATGCCTTCCGGCGGCGGCCTCTCTACCGAAAGCATAAAAAACTGCTGGCCGCTGCCGCACTGATGCTGCTTTTCTGGCTTGGCGGCGTCTTTGCGGCGCCGCCCGCACTTCATGCCCCCATTGCCATCGGCCACCGCGGCAGCAGCCAGGGGGTGGAAAACACGCTGGAATCGGTGCAGGGCGCCATCGACGCGGGCGCGGACTACGCCGAGATCGACATCCTGCCCTCGGCGGACGGCGTCCCCGTGGTAATCCCTGACGCCAATCTGGCCCGCCTGGCAGGCGACGGGCGCAATGTCTATGAGCTGACCGCCGCCGAGCTGGGCCGGCTGACGCTGCGGCAAAACGGTTTCACGGGCCATATCTCCACCCTGGCGGACATGCTGGACTATTGCCAAGGCAAGATCGACCTGCTGGTGGAGCTGAAGACCCACGGCCACGAGACGCAGGACATCGCCCGGCGCGTGGTGGAAGAGGTGGAGGCCCACCACGCGACCGACCGCTGCATCTTCATGTCCATCGATTATGACCTGGTACAGGCCCTGCACGCCCTGCGCCCCCGTTACGTCATCGGCTACTGCGTCTACGGCAGCGTCACCGCTGTGGACGCCGGGGCGCTGATCGAAAACGGCGTCGATTTCCTCACCATCGAGGAAAATATGGTCTCCCCGCGCTTTGTGAACCGCTGCCTGCGCGCCGGGCTGCCGCTGTATGTGTGGACGGTGGACGACCAGGCCAACATGGCGCACTACCTGGACACCGGCGTCTCGGGCATCGTCTCCGACGACCCGGCGGCGGCCAGGGAGATCACCCAAGGGTATGACGGCGATCCCGCCAAGGATTTCTTCCGCTGGCAGCAGGAGTGGATGGATTAAGGGACGGAATGCCCGCCCTTTCGTAGGGAACGCCGTCCAATACAGAGCGCGGAGAACAAGGTTGAAAAGCGTTCTTGAGCGCGGAGCAGTCAGCAACACCCCCTGCGACAGCATATGGCTGTTGCAGGGGGTGTTGCTGTGTATTCTTTCCCGTTCATGTTTTGCCCAGCATGATGCGGATGATCTCCTGGTCGGTGCCGTGCATACCGATGCGGGCCACGCGGCTGACGTTGGCGATGGTATTTTCCACGCCCTTGGAGACGATGCCGTCGCCGTCGTAGAACTGACGGCCCTCCTGGTACATGTGCCAGCCCAGCAGCCCGGCGTCCACCGCCGCGGCGATCTTGGCCGCGCAGGAGGGCTTGGCCCCGTCGCAGATCATGCCCGAGGTGATGGCCAAAGCGTTCACCAGGGTGTGGGACACGGCGTCCAGATCCCCGCCGCACAGCCAG
>CATXYA010000232.1 GCA_958403605.1 uncultured Oscillospiraceae bacterium | reverse complement strand
AACAGGTCTGCAACCTTTGGTAATACCTTCTCCCCCCTCTTAAAAGGAGGAAGGCGCGGCTTTGGCCGCCGCCTTCCTCCTTTTTTCTGTGCCCTTTTTAAAATATGGAGAAATGTTTCTTGCTCTGTTTCGGCGAAAATCGAGCTGTTTTGCAAACGGTGCAAAGAAGACTTCCCGGAACCGGTTCCGGTAGACAACATGTCCGAAAAGTTCCATATTGCGGAATTTAAATACCATATAATGGAAAATATTGCTGGTAAATTATACAAAACCCTATTTTTCAAAAATGTACTTTTGTGCAAGAGCGAGAAAAAGGGCCGGAAACTCCCGGTTTGTGTATTTTGCATAAGACAAACGGATATTTCTGTGCTATAATGCACAATGTAAGGCAGGGAGAGTAGGCCCGATGGAGTTGGTCGGGCAGCGCCTTACCGTTTCACGATCACCCGTTACATGGAAAGGAAGATTGACGATGATCAAAGAAATCAAAATTTCAAACTTTAATGAAGTGAAAAACATTATGACCGCAGCCACCTGCTGCAACGATGAAATTGGGGTCCATGACGCCCGCGGCAGCATTGCTGACGCCAAGAGCATCCTGGGCCTGATGAGCTTGGATTACACCAAGCCCGTCAAACTGGTCAGCGAAAACGAGCATGAACTCGAGAAGGTCTACAACGCCATCAGCTGAATAAGGTGATCGTTTCTCTCCAAAAAGCCGCATGCATTTGCATGCGGCTTTTTTCTATGGCTTTTTCGGGGGAAAGGAGCACAGGCGTCAGCCCGCCGCGTCGGCGCCGCCGGATACCGCAGGCCCGGCCTCCCGGGGCACCGCCGCGGCAAAGCACAGCGGGGCCAGGCCATCGCCCAGGGCGCGGTGCTCCGTCACCTGAAATCCCTGGCACTCTAAAAACGCCACAAATTCCGGCTCCGTCCACGGATAGAAGGTGTGGAAGCCGATCAGCTCCATCGCGCGCACCCGCAGGCGAAAGCCGGTGCTGTCCCCATGGATAAAGGTGGGGGCGAACAGCAGGCCCTGTGGCTTCAGCACCCGGCGCACCTGCGCCAGCGCCTGCTCAGGGTGCGGCATGATGTGCAGCGCATTGCTGATGACGACAACGTCAAAGCTGTGCGGGGTATAGGGCAGGGCCGTGGCGTCCTCCACGGAAAAATGGAGCGGCGCCGGGCAAGGCCGCTTTTGCGCCTCGGAGATCATGGCGGGGGAGAAATCCGTGGCCTCCCAGCGGCGCACCTGCCCGGCCAGCGGAAATGACAGCTGGCCGGAGCCACAGGCCAGCTCCAGCACCTCCATCTCCGGCCGCAGATGCGGGCGGATGCCGCTGCAGATCTGGGCATACAGCCGGCTGCTGGACTTCATAAACGGCGCGTACAGCTTGGCGACACGCTGCCAAAATGCCTGCGGACCGTGGTTCATAGCGGGCTCCTTCCTCCGCCTTCCAGCCAGGGCAAGGCAAGTGGTTAATTAAAACTAATTTCATCCTATCACAGAGAAAAAACAATTACAAGAAAAGCGGCAAATTTTTTCTTGACATAGATAGACAGTCGATATATACTGGAAGCGGATCAAATGTAGATAATCGATATATTGGAGGCGGGGAAATGGCAAAGCAAAGCTTGGTGCCGGGGTCTACCCAGATGCTGCTGCTGCGGCTGCTGGCGGAAGGGGACTTGTACGGCTATCAGATGATCGAAGAACTGGCCCGGCGCTCGGATGATACCTTTGCGCTGAAAGCGGGCACCCTGTACCCCATCCTGCATGGGCTGGAGCAGGCGGGCCTGGTGGAAAGCTATGAGCGGCCGGGGGCGGAGGCGACGGCGGGCAAGCCGCGGCGGTATTACCACCTGACGAAAAAGGGCGGTGTATCGCTGAAAGCGCAGACGGAAGAATGGGAACGGGTGAGCGGCGCCATCAACCGCGTGCTGCGCCTGATGCCGGAAGGGGGCGTGTGAAGATGCTGCCGAAATTGCTGCAGGAATGGCTGGAGACAGCCAGCGCCCAGCTGCGGTGCCGCCGGGCGGTGCCCGGGGTGCGGCAGGAGCTGGAGAGCCACGTGGCGGAGCAATACAATGCTCTGCGTGCGGCGGGCCGGGACGAAGAAACGGCGGCCAGGGAGACGGTGCAAAGCATGGGGGATGCCGTGCAGGTGGGCGTGAGCTTGGACGCCGTGCACCGCCCGCGCGCGGCCTGGGGCCCGGTGCTGGCGCTGGGCGCCGTGCTGCTGCTGTCCCGGCTGCTGTGGGTCTGGGGTGGGCGCGCGCCCCAGACGGTGCTGGGCATCCTGCCCGCGCTGCTGGCATTGGCGGCCACTGCTTATTGGGGCGATATCAGCCGCCTGGCGCGCCACGGCACGGCGCTGTATCTGGGTTACTCCCTCTTCCTCTCGCTGCTGCCCTTCTTCCCGGGCACGCGGATGGTGAGTGGGCGGGTGCAGTACGCTGAGGCGCTGTGCATGCTGCTGGTGCCGCTGTACGCCCTGGCGGTGTACACCTGGAAGGGGCGGGGCCTCTTGGGCCTGCTGGCCTGCGCGGCGCTGCTGCTCCCCGGCCTGTGGGCCTGCTTGATGATGCCGCTGCTGGCGGGCTGTCTGGAATTGGTGCTGGCGGCGCTGGCGCTGGGCATTTACTGCTGCGCCAAGGATTGGTTCGGCTGGGGCAGGCGGAAAAGCTTTGCGGTGCTGACGGGAACGATCTTCCTCCTGGCCGCCGCGTTTGTGCTGCTGCTGTGGAGTCTTGGCTATATGAATTCTTCGAACTATTGGAACCGCCTTTTGATATATTTTCAGCCGCAGCGTGATCCGGAAAGGATGGGCTATTTTTCCTTGCAGCTGCGGGACATGTGGAGGGGCGGCGACGGCTTTGGCTGCACACCGGAGCAGTTGGCCTCGCTGTTAGCGGATTTCCCGCTGGCCTACTGGTTCTTCCGTTTTGGCCGGGGGCCAATGCTGCTGGCCTTGGGGATGGTGCTCGCCGCGCTGGCGGCTTTAGGAATGGCGGCGTGTCAGATCAAAAACGCGGCGGGACGGCTGCTGGCGTTATCCTGTGCGGTCTTGTTCCCGGTCCAACTGCTCGTCAATCTGCTGGCGGGGAGCGGGCTGCTGGTGTTTCGGCTTTCCCTGCCCTTTTTGGGCGGCGCCAGCACCTGCTGTGCGCAGGCGGTGATCGCCGGGCTGCTGCTGTCCGCGTTCCGCTATGACCCGGTGACGGCGGAACATCCTGTACCTGATGAAGGCAAAAAGCGGCTGCACCTGTCCGTGGAATGGCGGTGATCGGCGCTTGCCATTCGGCGGCGGGCGTGCTATGATGGGGAAAATCTTGTGAAGAGGGTGTTTCCCATGGAGTATGTCAAAAAGCTGGTGGGACAGCGGGTCTACCTGTCTCCCATGCGGGCGGAGGACGCGGAGCAGTACGTGCGCTGGCTCAATGATCCTGCGGTCACCGATGGCATTGGCACCACCGGCCGGGTACTGGACGTGGAGAGCGAGCGCAGGTGGATCGCGGAGAACGCGGGCGACACTCAATTCGCCATTGTGCGGTTAGCCGATGACCGGCTGCTGGGCAACTGCGGCATTCAAAACGTCTCCTGGCAGCGACGCAGCGCCGAGGTGGGGCTGTTCCTGGGGGATGAGGAAAACCGCGGGCAGGGCTACGGCAAAGAGGTGCTGCGCCTGTTGCTGACTTTTGCCTTCGACACGATGGGGCTGCACAGCGTATGCCTGCACGTGTTTGACTTCAACGCCCGCGCGATCGCGGCCTATGAGGCCGTGGGCTTTCGCCCGGCGGGCCGCCGCCGGGAGGCCTATTTTGTAAACGGCGTCTGGCACGACGAGCTGACGATGGACATTCTGGAAAACGAGTACCGGCAGGGGAAGGGCTGACCTGCGGTCTTATACAAAGGGGCACGCTGCAAAATGCATTTTGCAGCGTGCCCCTTGTGGTTTTTATTTGATCTTGCGCCGTTGGGTGGTCCATGGCCGCGGCTGCGAAGGGAGGGGAACGTTTGTAGGCGCTGCTACTTTTTGTAGAGGCGGCCATGGGCCGCCTTCCCAGGAAAAGGGAAGGTTTGTGGGCGCCCCCTCATCCGCTTCGCTGCGCTCAGCACCTATCTCCGGCCTAAGAGCCGCCGCTGCGCGGCGGTTGGCCTCCGAAATCCCCCAGGGGACCCTCTCTTGGCCCTACGGGCCAATTCACCTTGTGCGCCTGCGGGCGCGATCCCCCACCGGGGGAAGGCGATGCTGTCCAAACTGAGCTTTGTCCAGTTTGGCAAACAGCATCCCTGCAAGGCCGCCCCAAGAACGTAGTGATTGGCT
>CATXYA010000231.1 GCA_958403605.1 uncultured Oscillospiraceae bacterium | reverse complement strand
GTAGCAGGGAGGCGAAGCCTCCCGCGTTAGCCTTCCCCCGGTGGGGGAAGGTGGCTGATGCGCAGCATCAGACGGATGAGGGGGCGCCCGCGGGCCTGCCCGTCCTGCTTGAGACCGAAACAAAAAAGGCGCGCTGCAAAACAGCTTGCAGCGCGCCCTTTTTCTTTTTTTACCGCTCCCGGGCGGCGACCTCTTTTTGGATCATCTCCGTGAACGCGTCCAGCGTCATCACGCCGCCGTGCTCTTCCTTGCGGGCGCGGACGGACACCGTGCCGTCCTCCATCTCTTTCGCGCCCACCACCAACATGTAGGGAATGCGCTGCAGCTGGCCCTCGCGGATCTTGTAGCCCATCTTCTCGTTGCGCAGGTCGGCGGAGACGCGGATGCCCGCGGCGTCCAGCTTGCGCTCGATCTCCTGGGCGTAGCCCCGGTGCGCCTCGGCGATGGGGATGACGCGCACCTGCTCCGGCGCCAGCCAGGTGGGGAACGCGCCCGCGAAGTGCTCGATCAAAATGCCGATGAAGCGTTCGATGGAGCCGAACACCACGCGGTGGATCATCACCGGGCGGTGCTTTTGGCCGTCCTCGCCCGTGTATTCCAGCTCAAAGCGCTCGGGCATCTGCATATCCAGCTGGATGGTACCGCACTGCCAGGTGCGCCCGATGGCGTCCACCAGGTGGAAGTCCAGCTTGGGGCCGTAGAACGCGCCGTCGCCCTCGTTGATCTCATAGGTGCGGCCCAGCTCCTCGATGGCCTGGCGCAGCGCGTCCGTGGCCACCTCCCAATCGGCCAGTTCACCGATATGGTCCTCGGGCATGGTGGACAGCTCGATGTGGTACTCAAAGCCGAACAGGGAGTACACCTGGTCGATCAGCTGCACCACGCCCTTGATCTCGTCCTTGATCTGGTCGGGCGTCATGAAGATATGGGCGTCGTCCTGGGTGAAGCAGCGCACGCGCATGAGCCCGTGCAGCGCGCCGGACAGCTCGTGCCGGTGCACCAGGCCCAATTCGCCCACGCGCAGGGGCAGGTCGCGGTAGGAGCGGGGCTTTGTCTTGTACACCAGCATGCCGCCGGGGCAGTTCATGGGCTTGATGGCGAAGTCTTCCTCGTCGATGACTGTGGTGTACATGTTGTCCTTATAGTGGTCCCAGTGGCCGCTGCGCTCCCACAGCTTGCGGCTGAGGATGATGGGCGTGCTGATCTCCTGGTAGCCCGCTTTGTGATGCACCTCGCGCCAATAATCGATGAGCGTGTTTTTCAGCGTCATGCCCTTGGGCAAAAAGAACGGGAAGCCGGGACCCTCTTCCAGCAGGGTGAACAATTCCAGCTCCTTGCCCAGCTTGCGGTGGTCGCGCTTTTTCGCCTCCTCCAGCATCGCCAGATGGGCTTCCAGCTCGCTGGCCTTGGGGAAGGCCGTGCCGTACATGCGGCACAGGCTGTCCCGGGCGGCGTCGCCGCGCCAATAGGCGCTGGCCGCGCTCAGCAGCTTGACGGCCTTCACGGCGCCGGTGCTCATCAGGTGGGGTCCGGCGCACAGGTCGGTGAAATCGCCCTGGGTGTAGATGGACAGCTGCCAGCCCTTGGCCGCGTACTCCTCCAGCAGCTCCAGCTTGTAATCCTGCCCCTTAAAGATCTCGCGGCCCTCTTCCACGGTGATGAACCGTTTTTCCACGGGCAGGTCGGCCTTGACGATCTTCTTCATCTCCGCCTCGATAGCCTCGAACTGGTCGGGCGTGAAGGGATCGGTGCCCCCGATGTCGTAATACCAGCCGTCGTCCAGCGCCGGGCCGATGCCGAATTTGGCCGCCGGATACAGGTGCTGGATGGCCTGGGCCATGATGTGGGCGGCGGTGTGCCAGAAGGCGTGCTTGCCGTCCTTGTCCTCGAACGTCAGAATTTCCAGCTGGCAGTCCTTGTCCAGCGCGGTGCGCAGGTCGCACGCCTCGCCGTCCACCCGGGCGGCGCAGGCGGCCTTGTACAGCCCCATGCCCAGGCTTTTGGCCACGTCGGCAGCGGATACGCCCGCCTCGAACTCTTTCACGACGCCGCCCTTCAATGTCACGTTGATCATGGTTTTCCTCTCCTTTTTCTTTTTTGGGAAAATAAAAAAGCCCATCCCGTAACTGCTTACGGGGTGAGCTTTCAAAAAGTCCACGGTTCCACCCGAATTGTATTATCCGCCGTAAAATATACGAACAGTAATACCACTCCTGCCGGCTGTAACGGGCCGTCCCGGCGGGGGTTCGCCCCCCGCGCTCCGCGGTGGTAAGGCGCGCCTTTGCAGCAAGGCCGCTTGCAGCGCCGGCGTTTTGCCGGGCGGCCCTCTCTGGTGCTTTTTTTGCGCGTCCCGTGTCCGCTTCTGCGCTTTTGCGGGATGATTGCTTTGATGATACACCCCGCGCGGTGGAATGTCAAGCGCGCGGGGACACGGAATCTTAACAATTTCTTGACAATTGTATGAACAGACAGTACAATAGAAACCGTGATTTAATGTAATAATGAGGCAGTTCGCACAAAGCGGGCTCGCCTGCTTTTTATAGACCGTCTTTTTATCGTGTCCGCCGGGGGCTGTTCTCATATTACTTTTATTCATAGTACAATTGAATAGGAGTTGGAACCCATTATGTTACCCGCAATTTTGACCGGCCTGATCGCGGTCATCATCGGCGGCGTCGTGGGCTTCTTTGCCGGCGTTTCTCATCGAAAAAAAATTGCCGAGCAGAAGATCGGCAGCGCGGAAGAAGAAGCCAAGCGCCTGATCAATGACGCCATGAAAACGGCCCAGCAGAAGCGGAAAGAGGCCCTGGTGGAAGCCAAGGACGCCGCGCTGCAGATGAAGACTGAAGCTGACAAAGAGATCAAAGAACGCCGCAATGAGCTGACCCGGCAGGAGCGCCGCCTGGACCAGAAGGAAGAGGCCATCGACCGCAAGACGGCCGTGCTGGAACAGAAGGAAGACGACCTGCGCCAGCGCACCGAGCTGGCCGAGGCCAAGCTGTCGGAGGTGGAGCAGATCCGCACCCGCCAGCTGGAAAAGCTGGAGACCATCGCCGGCCTGTCCACCGAGGACGCCAAGCAGCTGCTGCTCAACCGTCTGGACGAGCAGCTGGCCCATGAAAAGGCGATGCACATCGCCGCCTACGAGACCCAGGCCAAGGACGAGGCCGACACCATGGCCCGCGAGCTCATCAGCCAGGCCATCGCCCGCTGCGCAGCCGACCATTCCAGCGAGGCCACCGTCTCGGTGGTGCCGCTGCCCAGCGACGAGATGAAGGGCCGCATCATCGGCCGCGAAGGCCGCAACATCCGCGCCCTGGAGACCGCCACGGGCGTAGACCTCATCATCGACGACACCCCCGAGGCCATCACTCTGTCCAGCTTTGACCCTGTGCGCCGCGAGATCGCCCGCATGACGCTGGAAAAGCTGATCAGCGACGGGCGCATCCATCCGGCCCGCATCGAGGAGACCGTGGACAAATGCCGCCGCGAGCTGGAGCTCACCATGAAGCGCGAGGGCGAAAAAGCGGTGATGGACGTGGGCCTGCACGGCGTGCACCCCGACATCGTGAAGCTGCTGGGCCGCCTGCGGTTCCGCACCAGCTACGGCCAAAACGTGCTCAACCATAGCCTGGAGGTATCGTACCTGTCCGGCATCATGGCCGCGGAGCTGGGCGTCAACGTCACCCAAGCCAAGCGCGCGGGCCTGCTGCATGACATCGGCAAGGCGCTGGACCACGAGATCGAGGGCAGCCACATCTCCATCGGTGTGGACATTGCCAAAAAGTACAAAGAGAACCCCGCCATCATCCATGCCATCGAGGCGCACCACGGCGACGTGGAGCCCAAGACGCCGCTGGCCTTCATCGTTATGGCCGCCGACGCCATCTCCGCCGCCCGCCCCGGCGCGCGCCGCGAGAATTTGGAGAGCTACATCAAGCGTCTGGAGAGCCTGGAGGAGATTGCCAACGGGTTCGAGGGCGTGGAGAACAGCTTCGCCATCCAGGCGGGCCGCGAGGTGCGCATCATGGTAAAGCCGGACGCCGTCAACGACGACCAGCTGATCCTGCTGGCGCACGCCATCTCCCAGAAGATCGAGGAAGACCTCGACTATCCGGGCCAGATCAAGATCAACGTCATCCGCGAATCCCGTGCGGTGGAGTACGCAAAATAAAAGAAGTTCAACAGGCGCGCTGCAAAGCAAAAATTTGCAGCGCGCCCGCTTTTTGCGTTTCCGGGAGGGGCCGCGTACCACCGATGGCGTTTGTGGGCGCGTTTGTTTTGCAGAGAGAAGGCCCGTGGGCGCCCCCTCATCCGTCTGATGCTGCGCATCAGCCACCTTCCCCCACCGG
>CATXYA010000230.1 GCA_958403605.1 uncultured Oscillospiraceae bacterium | reverse complement strand
CCGCCTTCCCCCGGTGGGGGATCGCGCCCGCAGGCGCATTTCGGAGGCCAACCGCCGCGTAGCGGCGGCTCTTAGGCCGGAGATAGGTGGCTGATGCGTAGCATCAGACGGATGAGGGGGCGCCCGCAAGGCTGCCCTTCAAAATAAAAATACGCGCGTTTCCAAGCCATTGCCGGGCTTTGGGAACGCGCGCTTTCTTGTATTTCAGTGCCCGGTGAAGAAATAGTCCGGGAACGCCCGCAGGATGGCCGTGATGTTGTCCACCCGGTTGTACATGTGCTGGCTGCTGAGGGCCTCCAGCCGCTTCAAGTCCTGGCAGGAGAGGGCGTCCACCAGATCCTGGTGGCGCTGGTAGATGCTCTGTGCCATCTGCTCATTCATGCTGTCGTTGAGGATGCGGAAGCGGTTGTAGTGGGGCCGGTGGGCGGCGGTGAGCTCCCACACGCCGTGCCGGTCGGCCAAGGTGTACAGCGTCTCGTGGAAATAGTTGTCGGCGGTCAAAAAGGCGCGCACGAACTCGGTCCGCGGCACATCGGCATCCAACAGCTTCTGCTGGTCCAGCAGCAAAAGCTTGAGCTTCAGCAGCCCGTTTTCGTTCACGCGCAGGCACAGCTCCCGCAGGACGGCGATCTCCAGCGCCTCCCGCTCAAACAGCATGTCGGACAGCTCCGCCAGATCGATGCGGGTGACGAAGGTGCCGCGCTGGGGGCGCACTTCCACCAGGCCGTCCTGCTCCAGCCGCTTGAACACCTCGCGCACCGGCGTGCGGGACACCTGGAACCGCTTGCCGATCTCGGCCTCGCTGATGCCCTCGCCGGGGGCCAGCTGCAAAAACATGATCTCATCGCGCAGAGTCTCATAGATCAACTGCGTATCGGTAGCTTTTCCCTTCACAGCGGTCCCTCCTTATTCGGTCAGCTTGGAAAGATAGCGGTAGATACTGGCGTTGGAGCAGGAGAGCGCCTGCGCCACCTCGCCCACCGCGCCCTTGACGGCAAACATGCCGCGCGCCTGTAAGGTGCGCACCACGGCCATTTTTTCCTTTTGGGTCAAACGCTCGGGCGCCACGCCGCCGCAGCTCTCGCGCACGGCCTGGGCCACCGAGGCCCGGACATTGGAGAAGCTTTCGGAGAGGGCGGCGGGCTTGGCCGGTTTGCCCGCTGGCTTGACGGCAAACAGCCCATCCAGCGCGCCCATCTGCAGCACCTGGCTGCACAGCTGCAAATGGGCCGTGACATCCATGTTCACACACAGCATGCCCACCACACGCCCGTGGTCTTTGATGAAGAAATCGGAGCAGGACAGCTGCGTCCCGCTGCGGGTGCGGCCCGAGAAGCCTACCTTATAGGTGGAGGTGGAGCCGTATTCCTCCAGCACGTGGCGCGCCAGGTCGGTGAGCGGGGCGCCGATGCCCTCGCCCTCCAGCGTGCCGCCCGCGATGGCAGCCACGCAGGGCGGGCGGGCCGTGAGGTCATAAAGCACGATCTTGTACTGCGGGCCCAGCATCAGCCCTAAAAATTCTACCAGCTGCTTGTAGCTTTCCAGCATGACAGTTCCTTCTTTGACGAGCACCCTCGTTGATTTGTCTTGATTTTACCATAGTTCTTGGCCTGCTGTAAAGCGAGAGAAGGTGACGTCTGTGCGTAAGATAAAAACAATGATTACAGTTTTTGATCGGAATTGACACTATTTTTGTCGATTTAGTCCAATTTGATGCGAGAGCTTTGGCTGTTTCGATAAAAATTTATTGCGATGATAAAATTTTATTGAAACTTGTATACATGAATGCTAGAATGAAATTGCAAAGCAGGTGTGCTGCCTGCGCCGGTCCGGCGCGGCGCTCTTGAGGCGCCGTGCATTACCTATTCGATCAAGGAGGAAAGTTTTATGAAACGAGTTTTGGCACTTGCAATGGCCGCCCTGATGATGGTGGGCCTGCTCGCCGCCTGCGGCGGCAGCTCCAGTTCTTCCGCCGCGCCCGCGGCCTCCACCGCCTCCGGCTCGGCCGCCGCCCCTGCGGGGGACGCCACCGTGACGTTGGACTTCAGCTGGTGGGGCAACCAGACCCGCAATGACCGCACACAAGGCGCCTGTGAGCTGTATACCAAAGAGCATCCCAATGTCACCTTCAACCTGATGCCCATCAATAATAAAGAGTACTTCGACAAATTGTCCACGCTGGTGGCGGGCAATGAGGCCCCGGCCATCATGCAGCAGGACTACGGCCGCATCAAAAAGATGATCGACAAGGGCGTGCACGAGGATATGACCCCCTATGTGGACAGCGGCGTCATCGATTTGACGGACGTCCCTGAGGCTTACCTGTCCTCCGGCCTCATCGACGGCAAATACTATGCGTTCAGCATGGGTGTAAACGCTCCCTGCATGGTCTATGACGAAAAGCTGCTGTCCGACGCGGGCATCGAAGTGAAAGACCAGATGACCTGGGACGAATTCGAAGCCCTGGCCAAGGAAGTGTACGAGAAGACGGGCGTGCCCACCTCCTTCGGCACCTACTACGGCCCCCAGCACCAGATCGATATCTCCGTGCGCAACGCGGGCCTGCACACCTATAATGACGAGGGCACCGACCTGGGCTTTGAAGATGCGAAGCTGATCACCCGTGTGTTTGAGCAGTATGCCAAATCCACCGAGGACTGGGCGCTGAAGGCCGAATCCTATGCGGGCATCACCTCTGTGGAGCAGTGCCCCATCGTGACGGGCGCGGCGTGGAACGAATTTTTGTTCTCCAACCAGGCGGTCGCTTTGCAGGACGCCATGGGCGCCGACCGCCCCGTGGGCATCACCATGAACCCGGAGTACGCGGACAAAACGGCCCCCGGCGCCTACCTGAAACCCAGCGTCATGATCGCCATGGGCTCCCAGGGCACGCAGGAGGAAAAGGACGAGGCCGCGAAGGTCATCAACTATATCCTGAACTCCAGCGAAGCCAACGATATCCTGCTGGGCGAGCGCGGCGCGCCCATCAACTCCAAGGTGCGCGATGAGATCGCGGGCAAGGTGGATGAAGCCACCAAGAAGACCTTTGATTACATCGGCTTTATTGAGGACAAGTGCGCGCCCATCAACCCGCCCGACCCGGCGGCCTCCAACGAGATCACTTCCAACGCGACGCGCATCATGAACGAAGTCATCTACGGCCAGACCACGGCGGAAGACGCGGCCCAGCAGTGGATGACGATGGCCAAAGAGCTGCTGGTGAGCTGAGCGTTCACCGGGGAATAGAGCAACAGGGCGGGCCTCGCAGACCTCCGGTCAGCGGAGGCCCGCTTCCTTTTCCATAAGATAAGAAAGGCGGGCGATTTTATGAAAGCCAAAGCCCTGCGCAAGAAAGCGCACTACAAGCGGTCGGAAAACCTGGCGGGCTACGGGTTCATCGGCCTCTTCATCATCGGCTTCTGCTTGTTTACCGCGGTGCCTATTTTGGCGTCGCTGGTGCTGTCCTTCACCAACTATGATATTTTGTCCCCGCCCACGTTCGCGGGGTTTGCCAACTACATCAAAATGTTCACCAATGATAAGCAGTTCGTCACCTCCTTCACCGTCACGCTGTTTTATGTCATCGTCTCGGTGCCGCTGCGCCTTATTTTTGCGCTGGCGGTGGCCATGCTGCTGAAAAAAACCACAAAGATGACGGCGCTGTACCGCGCGGCCTACTATCTGCCCTCCATCATCGGCGGCAGCATCGCCATCGCCGTGGTATGGCGGCAGGTGTTCACCTCGGACGGCCTGCTCAACGGCATCCTCAACTCCGTGTTCAAGACCATCCTCGATATCTCCTGGATCGGCGGCGAAAACACAGCCATCTGGACGCTGATCATTCTGGCGGTGTGGCAGTACGGCTCGCCGATGCTGATCTTCCTCTCGGGCCTGAAGCAGATCCCGCAGGACCTGTATGAGGCCGCCGACATCGACGGCGCCTCGCCGGTCAGAAAGTTTTTCCGCATCACGCTGCCCATGCTGACGCCGGTGGTGTTCTTCAACGTCATCATGCAGCTCATCAACGGCTTCATGACCTTCACCCAAAGCTACGTCATCACCCAGGGGCAGCCGATGGATGAAACGCTGTTTGCCACGGTGTACATCTACCGCCACGCGTTCAGCTTCTACCGCATGGGCTATGCCTGCGCCATGGCGTGGGTGCTGCTGCTGTTCATGGTGGTCGTGACGGCGCTGCTCTTTAAAAGCTCGGGCAGCTGGGTGTTTTATCAAGCGGAAGGAGGGGACTGACCATGCGTGCAAAAAAGATCACGGGCAAAGTCGTTTATCACGCGGTGTGCCTGGCGCTGTGCGTCGTCATGATGTACCCGCTGCTGTGGATGGTCTTCAGCTCCTTCAAGGAGACGGAC
>CATXYA010000229.1 GCA_958403605.1 uncultured Oscillospiraceae bacterium | reverse complement strand
TCCCCGGTGACGACCACCTTAGAGCCCGTGCCCATGCGGGTGAGGAACATCTTCATCTGTTCAGGGCTGGTGTTCTGCGCCTCGTCCAGAATGATGAAGGCGTCGTCCAGCGTGCGCCCGCGCATGTAGGCCAGCGGCGCCACCTCGATGAGCTGCTTTTCCAACAGCTGCTGATAGCGCTCGGTGCCCAGCATGTCGAACAGCGCATCGTACAGCGGGCGCAGGTACGGGTCCACCTTATTTTGCAGATCGCCGGGCAAAAAGCCCAGCTTCTCCCCCGCCTCCACCGCCGGGCGGGTGAGGATGATGCGGCTGACCTCCCGCGCCTTGAAGGCCTTGACGGCCATGGCGACCGCCAGATACGTTTTGCCCGTGCCCGCCGGGCCCACGCCGAAGGTGATGGCGTTTTGGCGGATAGCGCCGATATAGGCCTTCTGCCCCAGCGTCTTGGGGCGGATGGGCTTGCCCTTGGCCGTGATGGCGATAAAATCGCCCGTGAGCTCACTCACTTTTTCCGCGTCCCCGGAGCTTGCCAGGGAGATACAATAGCGGACGGTCTGTTCCTCCAGCGGCGTGCCGTTTTCGCGCAGCGTCATCATGGAGCGGATGGCCTCGTAGGCGCGGCCCACATCCTCTTCGGCGCCCGTCAGCTTGATCTCGTTGCCGCGGCAGACCGCCGTGACATGGAACGCCTGCTCCAGCAGGCGGATGTTTTCATCGCCGCTGCCAAAAATGGCCAGCGCCGTGTCGATGGAATCGACCTCCAGCAGTTTTTCCGTGGTCTTCAACTCCTTTTCAAATCGGATCAAGCGGAATTTCCTAGTTTTATTATAGCAATAATAGTCAAAATTTAAAAGAGGATTTTGTGCATAAACTCCACAAATTTTTCTACTGTTTTCACATCAAACCGCTGAAAGGCTGCTGCTTGGCGATGTTGACGACCATGACGACGCGCAGAGACAGCGTTATCTCCCCGTCTCCTTCCTCCAGTACCTCCTCCTGTTCCAGGATCTGGCACGCCCCAAATTCCTGGGCAATGGCCGCGTAGGCGGCCATGCGCGCCCGGTCCGCCGCCAGGGTGGGCGTGAGGGTCTGCTCCACGGTCTGCATCGGCCGCAGGCGCACCGTCTCGATCGTGGCGGGCAGGTTGAAGCCGAACAGCGTCACCGGCTGGCGGTCGGTGACCGTCTGCCCTTCCTCCAGGCTCTGCGGCCCCAGGGGCACCGCGCCGGAGGGCAGCAGCAGGCGGCTGACGGTGCGCGTCACCCCGCCGGGCATTTGGGCGCGCACCACCAGGGGCTGCGTGACACAGTACGTCTTTTCCACCTCAGCGTAGATCTCGCCCTCAGCGTGGGTGTACACAGATTTTTGCAGCTTTTCGTCAAAGCGGCAACCGCTGGCCAGCACCTCGCCCTCGGCCACGCTTTGGCCCACGCTCTTCTCCAAAAAGCCGCCGCGGATATCTGTTTTCACAATGGTGCCGCTGCATTTGGCCACCAGGTCGGTGATATCCGTCTTGATGATCTCGGGCGGCGGCGTGCGGTCGTTTTTTTCCACCATCAGGCGGCCCTTGACAAAGTTGAGCGACACCCAGCCGTATTCCTGAGAGCTGACGAAAATGGCATCCGCCACGCTGGCCAGATATTCCGGCTTGGCCCAGGCACCCTCATAGATGCCCGCCTCGTACAGCTGCGCGCGCACGGAGACCTCCTGCGCGGGTGTGAATTCATAAAATTCGATGTTCCAGATCAGGTTCGGCCCCATCAGCATCAGCGCCGCGCACAGGGCGGCGCCCACGGCAATGCCCCACCGGCCCCGGTAAGCGGCCAGCAGAAAGGCCAGTCCCCTGCGGCTGCGCACCCGCAGGCGGCAGCGGTTTTTCCGCGC
This sequence comes from uncultured Oscillospiraceae bacterium, assembly GCA_958403605.1. GTDB lineage: Bacteria > Bacillota > Clostridia > Oscillospirales > Ruminococcaceae > Ruthenibacterium. Next base: position 2,492 of record CATXYA010000229.1, on the reverse strand, counting down.
GATGCGGCGCAGCTTGCCGTATTCCCGGGCCGGAAGCTCGGCCTCAAAGCCCAGCGGGGTCGCGTGGATCCGCTGCAGCTGCAGCTCCTGCTGGGCGCACTGGTTAAAAAAACGCTCGCCCTGGCCGCCCTGCACCGAGAAGCGCACCATGCCCGTCAGCAGGCCCCAGTCCCACTTACTCATGGCCCGCCTGCCTTCCGTACCGCACTTCAATGGAGAACAGGCGCCCGCGCACGGTCATATAGTTTTTGCGGTAGGTGTCGATCCAAAGCCCGTCGCCGGTGATCAGCAGCGACACGGCCCCCATGTCCAGCTCCAAGTGATCCTCCTCATAGCGCAGGACCTGCCTGCAGTTCTCCAGTTCCAGGCTGCCTTCGCTGTCCCAGTGCAGCGCCGGGCGCGCATACAGCGCCTCCGGCAGTTCCCGCAGCTTGCCAAACCCCAACGCCTGCTTCATGGAGAACCGCTTTTTCTTCTTCTTCATCCGGCGCCCTCCCTACTATCCGTTCCGTCCGTATCATATATATCCTGCGGGAGGGATGGATTATGCGCATCCAACGCATCCGGTCCGCCGGAGCAACGCTGTTCTTTTTATGTGCCGCGGTCCTGGTGTTTGCGCGGCCCGCCGCGGCCATGGCCGGGGTGCAGCGGGGGCTGCAGCTGTGCGCCGCCACGGTGATCCCCACCATGTTCCCCTTTTTGGTGCTCTCCAACCTGCTGCTGGACGGCCCGGCGGCGCGCTGGCTGGGCGTCCTCTTTCTTCCTTATACGAGGCTGCTGCACATCGAGAGCCGCCGCGCGCCTGCCGCTGTGCTGTGCGGCATCCTGGGCGGCTTCGCTGCCGGAGCCCGCGCCATCGACCAGCTGTACGGCGACGGCGAGATCAGCTGCGGCGAGGCGCAGCGGCTGTTGGTGTGCACCATCGGCTCCAGCCCCGCCTTTTTGGCGGGCAGTGTGGGCGCGGCCATGCTGGGCAGCGCCGCCGCGGGCTGGATGCTGTTCGGCGCGCAGCTGGCCGCCGGGCTTTTGTGCGGGCTGGTGCTGCGCCCCCGCCGCGGGGAGACGGCCCCGGTAACGCGCGCTTCCGCCCCGGTGCAGCACGGCTTTTCCCAGGCACTTTCCGACAGCGTATGGGCCATGGCGCTGCTGTGCGGGTATATCACGCTGTTCTCCTTCTTTTCCGCTGTGGCCGTCCCCGCCGGGGCCGGGGCCCTGTCCCAGTTTTGGATCACCCTGCCGCTGGAGGTGACGAGCGCCTGTTATGCCGCGGCACAGAGCGCCAGCAGCGCCAAGCTGCTGCTGTGCGGCGCGGCCTGCAGCTTGATGGGCGCCTCGGTGTTTGTGCAGGTGCGCGCGTTCACCAGCCCGGACATCAGCCTGGCGCCCCTGTTGTGGTCGCGCCTGCTGCATCTGCCGCTGATGCTGGCGGCACTGTGGGGGCTGGCGCGCCTATTTCCCGTCTCGCTGGCCGCCTCGGCGCCCGCGGGCGGCTTTGTGACGGCCATGCGCATGCCGGCCGACCTTTTGTGCCTGCTGTTCGTGTTTTTCGCCATCCTCTCCGGGGCGAACCTTCCGGCCCGTTGGCAGCGCGGCAAAAAAAGTGTATAATAGGCTTTGTGAGGAGGAAACGCCATGCTGTTTGCAAAGCCGCTGTTCGGCAGCGACATTTCCCCGGCCTGCGCCTACTGCGCCCACAGCCGCGCCGGGCAGGAGCCCGACACCTTTTTTTGCCCCAAACGGGGCGTTGTCTCGGGCAATTACCACTGCCGCTCTTTTTCTTATGACCCGCTGCGCCGTGTGCCCAAGCGCCGCCCCAAGCTGCCCGCCTTCCGCCCGGAGAATTTTGAGCTTTAAAATAGAAAAGAGAGCCGCAAACGCGGCTCTCTTTTTCACTTCTTACTTTGCCAAATGGATCAGCGTCCGGTAAACGTATGTGCACGTTAGAATGACGTTATACCCGCCCATCAGCGTGATGTAAAGCTTGCGGGGACGCCCCGGCTCCATCAGCTTGACGGCGAATTGGTGGATCAGTACGCCGGAGATGAGCACGCCTGCAATATCCGCAAAGGCGATCATCACGGGCCGCGGAACGCTTGTCAGCAGCCGCACCAGCCAAAACGACAGGAAGATACCCATCAAATGGGAAAACGGCACCAGCAGCAGCGGCACCACCCCCAGCGCGGCGCCCTTGTGGCCGGAACGAAGGAAAATAAACATGATGCAAAGCAGGATGGCTAAGATCGAGACGCTTTCAACGACCAAAACGCTCCACTCCTTTCCCGAATGGGTCGTTTTATTTTACCGCAAATCTTCCGCCGCGTCCAGCCCTTTTTGCCGAACCAGCCCGCGGAAAGCGGATTTTTTGCAAAAGACCTCTTGACGAACCGAAAAAATTCACTATAATAGAAAAAGGCCGCTCAAAAATGGCCTGGCATCAGGTGCTGGTGTGGCTCAGTTGGTAGAGCAGCTGATTCGTAATCAGCAGGTCGCCG
>CATXYA010000228.1 GCA_958403605.1 uncultured Oscillospiraceae bacterium | reverse complement strand
CTCCGCCGGCGCGGACGGGGCCTGCTGGTCCAGGCGGCTGCGCAGCACGGCGGCCACGCGGTCGTCCGGCAGCGTGGCCGTCAGGCCGGTGCGGCCGTAGGGAAGGTGCAGTTCCATGAAAGAGGACTCCTTTCTGTCCGGTTCTTTTCTGTTTATCATACCATAATCGATGCAGAAACGCGTATGGTACACAGAATAAATATTTTGCATAAAACATGGCTTATAAAACAAAAACAGCGCATGCGGGATCCTGCGAAAAAACACTTGCACAGCGCGGGAAAATGCGCTATAATATAACAGCTATCTACTGCGCCGGTGTGTTGGAATTGGCAGACGAGACGGACTCAAAATCCGTTGCGGGCAACCGCGTGCGGGTTCGACCCCCGCCACCGGCACCAAGCAGGCCCGCTTGAGATCAAAATCTCAGGCGGGCCTGCTTTTTTGCATTTTATATAAAAGCAAAGGGCGCGAAGCAAAATAGCAACTAAAGAAGCTTACTCCATGGCCGTGGGCCGAGGATGACCCACATGGCTGAAAAAATAGCCGCAGGCTATTGTGGGTTATTTTGCTTGATCGATGGCCGTATCCCAGGCCCGGTAGGGAACACCGTCCCCGGCATTTCCTACAGAGGCAATTTCTTTTTCTTTGCGTGCCGTTTTGCCGCGCGCCCTATGCGCTCAACCACTCTTTCACGCGCTCGACGGCTTCCACTACAGCGAACTTCACCTTGTAGGGGCTGCGCACGGCGTCGTCTTCCTCCTCGCTGTAGCTGGGGCCGTCGTCCGCCTCTTCGGCGGCGGGCACGCACAGCGGCGGGAACATGACGCAGAACCAGTTTTTGCCCTTGTGCTCGCCGATCTCCACGCGCACGGCGTCGTAGCGGCCTGCGGGCAGGGTGAACTCGCCGTAATCCTTGGTGGCAAAATACATGTTCTCCAGCCGCGCGGTGACGGCGGCACTGCTGCCGCGGGCGCGCAGCGTCTGTTCGGCAATGTGCTGGATGGCGGGCAGCGCGGCCTCGGCGATGGCCATGGCGTCCTGCTTGGAATCCGCCAGACGGAAGGTGCCCGCCTCGGCGGCCAAAATGGCGTCGCGCACGGCCAGCTTGTCCGCCTGGTCCTGCGCGGAATCGGAATTGGCGAGGATATGAAGCCGTAGGGTGTCGGCGCGCACGTCATCGTATTGGGCCAGGACGGGGGAAAGCGCGCTCAGCAGCACGGCCAGCACCGTGCCCAGCAGCAGGGAGTACACAAAGCGTCTGCGGTGGAGGATCATAACAAAACACGTCCATTCTTTCGGAAGTTGTGCCGAAAGGATGGGCGTGTTTTACTTGGTTTATTCCATTTATTTCCTCAAAATAGCGGCGCCGTCCGGGACCGGGTGCAGCACCCAGGTGTGGGGCCAGCGGGCGGCCAGGGCGGCGCGGGCCTGTTCCGCCTGTGGCTGGCTGTCGAACACGCCGAACACCGCGGCGCCCGAGCCCGTCATTTGGGCGGCGAGAGCGCCGTTGGCCCGCAGCAGGTCGCAGATGGGGCGGTTTGCCTTGCTGGGGGAGGAGAACTCCAGCGCATTGCCCATGGCGCCGCACAGGGCGGTGAGGTCGCCCGCGGCCAGGGCCGCAGCGGCGGCCTCGTTTTCCGGGCGGCGGTCGGTGCCCTTTTCGTCGTACAGGGCATAGGCCTGGGGCGTGGAGACGCCCGCCGCGGGCATTACCACGGTAAACCAGCAGACGGGGCAGGGGGGCAGGGGCTCCAAAATGTCCCCGATGCCCCGCACCCGGGCGGTGCCGCCCAGGATGGAGAAGGGCACGTCGGCGCCCACGGCGAGGCCGATGCGGCACAGCTCCTCGGTGGACAGCCGCGCGCCGTACAGGGCGTTGAGGCCCACCAACACCGCGGCGGCGTCGGCACTGCCGCCCGCCATGCCCGCGCGCACGGGCACGGCCTTGTGGATGGTGATATGGGCGCCCGCCAGCAGGCCGGTCTCCCCGAAGAAAGCCAGCGCCGCCTGGTAAGCGGTGTTGCGCTTGCCGCCGGGCACGCGGCTGCCGGGCAGCAGCACCGAGAGGCCGCGGCTCTTTTCCACCGTGACCCGCTCGTACAGGCTGACGGCCTGCATCAGCATATCCAGTTCGTGGTACCCACCCGGGGCCAGGCCCGTGATGTCCAGCGTGAGATTGAGCTTGGCCGGCGCCAAAACAGTGACGCTGCGCATGGAAGATCACTCCTTAGGATAGATCTGGGAAATCGAAAATGCCGCCGATTTCTGCAAAAAGGGCCCTGACGGCGTTTTAGGCGGATCTTATAAACGGAACAGGCCGAACCGCCGCACGTCGATGGCCTTGGCCGGGCACATCTCGTGGCAGCAGAAACAGCGGATGCAGTGCTCGGGCGCGATCTGCGCCTTGCCGTTTTGCACGGCGATGGTGTGGCCGGGGCAGATCTCGGCGCATTTGCCGCAGCCGATGCACTTGCTTTTTTGGATGACGGGCCGCGGGGCCACCAGCTTTTCAAAGCCCGGCACGATCCAGCGGATGGGCCGGGGCACGCTGGAGGAAAAATCCAGGCTGTTGTAGCTGGCGGGCAGCTTGTAGCCCGGCACGGGCGCGGCGGCGTCCACATCGCCGGAGAGCCCGGCGGGGTCGCAGACAGCGGCGCACAGGCCCGCGGCGTGGGCGGCGGCCAGGTACGGCACCTGCATGGCGTCCAGGCCCATCAGGCGGCACACGGCCAGATCGACGGCGTAGGGGTCCTCGCCGCCGAGCAGCAGCCCCAAGCTGCGGGGCTCGCCCCCGGCGGGGCCGTCCCCCTCCATGGCGACGATGCCGTCCGCAATGACAAGGGCGGGCCGCACCGTCTCACACAGGTCCACCAGCATTTGGCCGAAGCGCTCTTTTTCCGGGAACCGCATGTGCAGCTCGGCCTTCTGCAGGCCGGGAATGCAGCCGAACAGGTTTTTGACCGCGCAGGTCATGCCTGTCATCACGTGGGTCTTGACCTTGCACAGGTCGATGAGAAAATCGGCCTCCAGCACCGGCTCCAGCAGCTCAAATTGCCGCACCAGGACGCCGTTTGTCTGGCGCGGGGCCGATTTGCAGGCCGTGTAGCATTCGGCGCCCAGCGCCTCGCACACCGCGGCCAGGCCGCTTGCCTTGTAGATGCTTTTCATGGCGGCGGCGTTGTAGGAGCCGCCGGGGGAATCCGCCACGGTGATGTGGGCCACGCCGCGCTTTTGCAGGGCGCGGATACAGGCCGCCAGCACGGCCGGGTGGGTGGTGACGGCGCGCTCGGGCGGGTGCTTCGCCAGCAGGTTCGGCTTGATGAGCACCTTGCTCTGGGGTCCCAGGGCCGCGGCCTTGGGGCTGGCGGAAAAAATGGCCTCCACCGCCTCGTCCAGGCCGGGGCTGTCGTAAGCGGATACGCGGCGGCACAGGACGCTCATGCTTTCAGCTCCTGCAAAAACTCGCCGATGCGGCGCAGTGCCTCGTTCAGATGCGCCACGGAGTACGAATAGCTGATGCGCACAAAGCCCTCGCCGGAATCGCCGAAGGCGGTGCCGGGCACCACGGCCACTTTTTTGGCAAACAGCAGCTGCTTGGCGAATTCGTCGCTGGAAAGACCCGAGGACCGGATGCAGGGGAACACATAGAACGCGCCCTCGGGTTCAAAGCAGGTCAGGCCCAGGGCGTTGAGCCGCGCCACCACAAAGCGGCGGCGGGTGTCATACTCCTGGCGCATGGCCTCGATGTCCGCGTCACAGCTTTTCAGCGCCGTCAGGGCCGCGTACTGGCTGGTGGTGGGCGCGCACATGATGGCGGATTGGTGCACCTTCGTCATCACCGCGATCAGCGGCTCCGGCCCGCAGGCATAGCCCAGGCGCCAGCCCGTCATGGCATAGGCCTTGGAGAAGCCGTTCACCACCACGGTGCGCTCCTTCATGCCGGGCAGGGCGGCAAAGGAGCAGTGGCGCTTGTCGCCGTAGGTCAGCTCGGCGTAAATTTCATCGGACAGCACCATCACGTCCGTGCCGCGCAGCACGTCGGCCAGCGGCTCCAGCTCCTCCCGCGTCATCATGGCGCCCGTGGGGTTGTTGGGGAAGGGCAGGATGAGCAGCTTTGTTTTGGGTGTCAGCGCGGCCTGCAGCTCTGCCGCCGTCAGCTTGAAGCCGTTTTCCTCCTTCAGGCGGATGGGCACGGGCACGCCGCCCGTCAGCGTGGTGATGGGGTCATAGCAGACAAAGCACGGCTCGGGGATGATGACCTCGTCGCCGGGGTTTACCAAAGAGCGGATGCACAGGTCGATGGCCTCGGAGCCGCCCACGGTGATGAGCGTCTCGGCGGCGGTGTATTCCAGGCCGAAGCGGCGGCGCAGGTACGTGCACACCTCCTCG
>CATXYA010000227.1 GCA_958403605.1 uncultured Oscillospiraceae bacterium | reverse complement strand
GCGCCCACCGTGGCGGCGCAGCAGGCGGATGAAACCAGCTTGCTGCACACGGTGAAAGAGCTGTTGGCGCTGCGCCATGCGCACCCCGATCTGGCCGCCGACGGGGAATTCAGCGTGGCCTTCGCCCAGCGCGGCCGCCGTCTCTTTGCTTACCGGCGCGGCGCGCTGCTGCTGGCCGTCAACCCCGGTGCAGCGGCGGAAAGCTGCCCGCTGTCGGGCAACTGGCACCCGCTGTACACCATCGGCCAGGTGGACACAGCCGGCGGCACACTCACACTAAACGGCCCGGCCTTCGCCGTGCTGCAGCCTTATGAGGCGTGACAAAAACAGCTTTGTCCTGCCGTGTTCGCAGATAAATTAACCGTCATGGGCCTCTCGGATGCCGAAAAATACAGCGGCATCTGAGAGGCTCTGTTTAAATTGGGAAAGAAGCAAAAGTTTCGTCCGAATGGGAACGACACATCCGAATCAAAACTGGGAAAAACAGGAGATTCGGCATTATTGTGATATTTTCAAAAAATAATCGTGCATTATGTACAAAACAATCGACAAATTGCATTAATTTGTAAGAAAAATGCAAGGAAATCGCAATTTTCGCAATATACAATTTTCGCAAACCTTGATAAAATGAGCGCGATGTAACGGTAATTTGGGACCGGAAGAGACGCGGCAGGCAAAAGCGTTTTTTCGCGCCCAAAACATAAAGGAGGAACATTGGAATGTCAAACGAAGTAACCACCAAGACCACCGTGCCAAAGCTGACGTTTAAAAACATCTTTGGCTACGGCTGCGGCGACGCGGGCGGCGTGATCACGCTTTACATGATCGCCGGCTTTATGAACCGCTATCTGCAGGTGCACATGCAGATCAACCCTGCGGTGCTGGCCACGATGCTGTTGATCTGGAACATCTGGGACGCGGTCAACGACCCCATGATGGGCACCATCATGGACATCACGTTCTTAAAGGCAAAACCCGGCAAGGACAAGTTCCGTCCCTGGATCCTGGCCTCCATCCCCGTGATGGTGGTGGGCATGATCGCGTTTTACGGCATTCCCCCGCGCCTTGGCGGCGGGTTGCCCACGCTGATCGCACTGTTCATCCTTAAGATCGTCTATGAGGGCGGCTACACCATGATGAACATCGGCATGGGCTCTTTGTTGGGCGCCATGGCGACGAACGATACCGAGCGCGCCACGCTGGCCTCTGCCCGCGGCTTTGGCTCCACCATCGGCGGCATGGTCGCCGGCGCCATCATCCCCCAGGTGCTGGCCCGCTTCGGCGATAACACCGACGGCTACTTTGTGGCTTCCATCATCGCCGCGCTGCTGGGCGGCTTCATCGTCTTCCTGCACTATGCGCTGACGCAGGAGCGCAACAAGGTTGCCCTGCAGATGCAGAAGGAAGAGGGCGGCGAAAGCAAGGAAAAACAGAAATTCAAGCTCTCCGATATTTGGTATGTCTTCACTCATAACCGCGCCTTCATGGCGCTGATCCTGCACTCCGTCAGCATCTGCGCCGTGCAGGCTCTGGGCCAGGGCGCCGCGCTGTATATGTACGCGGACGTGCTGGGCGACATCGGCATGCAGTCGATGGCCTCTGTACTCTCCTCGGTGACGATGATCGTCATCCTGCTCTCCGCGCCGCTGCTGACGAAAAAGTGGGACCTAGTGGGCATCATCCGCACCTGCCTGGCGATCGGCTTCGTGATGTTCGCCACGCTGTTGGCCTATACGCTGCTGGTGCCGAATCTGAATCCCTGGCTGTATGTGATCTGGAGCTCCCTGGCCACTGCTATGATCACCATGTCCGTGCAGATGCAGTGGGGCCTGGTGGCGGAATCCATCGATTACAACGAGTACCTCACCGGCAAGCGCAACGAGGGTTCCATCTACGGCTTCTTCTCCCTGTCCCGCCGCGTGGGCAACACCATTGCCGCTTCCCTGTCCGTACTGCTGATCGCGGCCATCGGCTACAACCCGGAGCTGACCAATGCCAACTTGCCCCAGGCCGCGGGCACCATTACCGGCATCAAGCTGCTGGTGGTGGGCTTCCCCATGGTGGCGGCGGTGTGCTCCTTCCTGAGCTTCACCTTCGTGTGGAACATCAACAAGGATATCCGCGACAAGATGTCTGCCTGGAAAGAGGGCAGAACTGCCGAATAATGGGTCCGCTTTTAAAAACAGAAAATTGCACAGAAAGCCCCGGTGTTGCCACCGGGGCTTTCTGATGCCGATTTTGCTAGACGAAATTCCATAAGCTGCCCGTCACATGGCAGATGGCAAAGGCCGCCGCCGCGGCCAGGGCCGCCCAGTTTTTGCGGTCCAGCGCGAAGAAGCCGAAGGCCAGACAGGGCAGCAGGGCCAGCGCCAGGATCACGGGCAGGCCGGTGGCCCCCAGGTAATAGCAGCCCCAGGCGGCATAATAGCCGGCCAAGCACGCCGCGGTGCCCCACAGCAGCGTCTTTTGGCGGGGGAAAGGCCCGGCGCCGGAATACTTTAGAAAAACAAGTGCGGCCACCAGGAGCATTTGGAACACGGAAGCGGCGGCATCCAGCCCCAGCGTGCCCGAGGCCGCCCGCAGCACATCATTGGCCGCGGGCACGGCGAACCAGACAAAGTTCGGCAGCATCACCAGCAAAAAGAGCGCGAGGCCGCTCAGGGAAAAAGAGAACCGGAAGGGCTGCTTCATGGCTGTGCCTCCCATTGCGTCAGCAGCCGGCGCAGCTGCTCTTTTTGCTGCGGGGTGGCCTGGCGGGATTCCCGCACCTTCTGCACAGACTTGCGCCGTGTCCAGTCGGGCAAGGCTTGCAGCACGGACAGCGTTTGCCCGGGGAATTTGATATAGCACAGGGACATGGCCCAGGCCACGGCCATATCGATATAGTACGTGCCGGGGGCCACACCGCCCAGCAGCGGCAGCACAAGATCGATGTGGGCGGCATCATTATAATAGAACAGCAGCATCACCACGGCAAAGCGCACCGCGTAGGGGCGCGGATCGGGCAGATGGGCGGTGACGAAGGGCCACAGCGCCTCCGGCTCGGCTTTGGCGCGCTTGAACCCGGCGCAGAAGCTGTCGCACACCGACCAATCGCTCACCAGCGACAAAAACGCGTCCACCCGCGGCAGCAAAGCGTCCAGGGGCTGGTCCAGCAGCCCCAGGGCCATGCCTTTGAGCATCACCTCTTCAAAGGTGGCCGTGCCGCACTGCGCGGGCGCGTCCCAGCCATATTCCCGCACCAGCTGCCGCGCCAGCTTGCGCAGGGCGGGCAGGCGCACGCCCAAAAGCGGCAGATGGCCCGGCGGCAGCAGCTTTGCCTGAAAGGCCGCGTAGTCCGGTTCCGCCTGTGCGGTGAGCAGGGCTTGCAGATCCATGAAAAATTCCTCGCAGTCTCTACCATTTTGGTGAAAGTTGTGTTATACTCGAAAAAAATGGAACAAGGAGAAGCTTATGCCTTATTTCGGCAGTCATATTTCGTCCTCCAAAGGCTATTTGGCCATGGGACGGCAGGCGGAAAAGCTGGGCGCCGACACCTTCGCGTTTTTCACGCGCAATCCCCGGGGCGGCGCGGCAAAACAGTTGAATGAAGCGGACGTGGCCGCGTATCTCGATTTCATGCAGGAGCGGGCGTTCGGGCCCATCGTGGCCCATGCGCCCTACACGCTCAATGCCTGCGCGGCGGACCCGGCCATCCGGGACTTCGCGTTCCGCGCTATGAGCGAGGACCTGGCGCGGCTGGAGCGCACGCCCGGAAATTACTACAATTTCCATCCAGGCAGCCACGTGGGGCAGGGGGCGGAGACGGGCATCGAATTGATCGCGCAGCTATTGAACCGTGTATTGGCCGAGGACCAGCACACCACCGTGCTGCTGGAGACCATGGCGGGCAAGGGCAGCGAGGTGGGCCGCAGCTTTGAAGAGCTGCGGGCCATCCTGGACCGGGTGGAGCTGTCCGGCCACGTGGGCGTCTGCCTTGATACCTGCCACGTGTGGGACGGCGGCTATGACATCGTGAACGGGTTGGACGGCGTGCTGGAGCAGTTCGACCGGGTGATCGGCCTGGGACGCCTGAAGGCCCTGCACGTCAACGACAGCATGAACCCGCTGGGGGCTCACAAGGACCGCCATGCCAAGATCGGCGAGGGGCACATCGGCAGGGAAGCCTTTGCGCGCATCGTCAGCCATCCGGCGCTGAAGGATCTGCCCATGGTGCTGGAGACGCCCAACGACGACGCGGGCTGGACGGCGGAGATCGCGCTGCTGCGCGGGTTTGCGGGATAAAACAGGGAAAAGGCGTCTGTTTCACGGGCGGCCACCCCTACGGGTGGGGAGGTTTGTGCGCGCCCCCTCATCCGTCTGATGCTGCGCATCAGCCACCTTCCCCCACCG
>CATXYA010000226.1 GCA_958403605.1 uncultured Oscillospiraceae bacterium | reverse complement strand
ACAAGCTGTCCCTGTACGCGGCCTGCTACCGCCGCGCCATGGGCGTGATGCTGGAGCAGACGCGGGCGCTGCGCATGGAGCCAAACAGCGATTTTTTCGAGGTGATGGAGCGCGGCGCGCAGACGAAGCTGGAGATCACCCGCGGCTGTCCGTACCTGATGGAATTTTCGGTGCGGGCCTGGTACTCGCGCAACGAGGCGGTGTCGGGAATGGTGCAAAAGCTTATCAGCAAGGACGTGGATAAGATCTACGGCCGTTTTTTCAAATGCATCGACCGCTCAAAATTCAAAGAGGACATCAACCCGGTGTATCTGCTGAAAATGCTGACGTGGATGGTGGACGGCTACATGAGCGAACGGCGCCGCGAGGGCAAGCCGCTGGATACGGACGAAATGATGGCCGATTACCGCCGGTGGGCCCGGCAGTTCCGCAAAATGGCATACAAGGAGGAGTATCAATGAACATCATTGAAACGCACGTCCTGACGAAGGATTACGGCAAGGGCCGGGGCGTGTTTGGGCTGGACCTGGCGGTGGGCCAGGGCAAGGTGGTTGGCTTTTTGGGCCCCAACGGCGCGGGCAAGACCACGACCATCCGCCAGCTGATGGGCTTTATCCGCCCGGACGCGGGCACCGCCCAGATCTTTGGGCAGGACTGCTTTGCCAAGGCGCCCGCCATCCAGGCGCGGGTGGGCTATCTGCCGGGTGAGATCGCTTTTCCGGACGACATGACCGGAGAAGGGTATCTGCGCTTTGCCGCCAATCTGCGGGGCAAAGCAAGCCGGGCCAGCCTCGCCCGCGCCAAGGAGCTGTGCGGGCGGTTTGAGCTGGACCCCAAGCTGCGCATCAAGCGCATGTCCAAGGGCACCAAGCAGAAGCTGGGCATCATCGCGGCCTTCATGCACAGCCCGGAGCTGTATTTGCTGGACGAACCCACCAGCGGCCTCGATCCTCTGATGCAGGGGACGTTTTTGGCGCTGCTGGCGGAGGAGAAGGCGGCGGGCAAAACGATTTTGCTGTCGTCCCACATCTTTGAAGAGGTGGAGCGCACTTGCGACACGGCGGCCATCCTGCGGGCCGGGCGCCTGGTGGCGGTGCGCCTGGTGGCCCGCAAGACCGAGAGCGGCTCTCTGGCGTGTCTGTTGGCCTCGCCGGTGCCCCGGTGGAAGCTGGCGCTCACCCAGGGCGCGATGCTGCTGTCCGGCGTGCTGGTCCTGGTGGCCTATGTGACGGCGCTGGTGGTGGCGGTCAGCGCCGCCCTGTTCCCGGACGAGCTGGACGTGAAGCACTTTCTGGCGCTCAACGCCGGGTTGCTGGGCCTGCTGGTGCTGTTCGCGGGGCTGTGCTTTTTCGCCTCCTGCCTGTGCAATACCGCAGCCAGCGCCGCGGGCCTGGGGGCTGGGCTGTGCGTGGTGTTTGTGCTCATCCAGATGATCGGCCAGGTGGTCGACAAATTTGAATGGCTCAAATACTGCACGCCGCTGACGCTGTTCGACCGCGCGGCCATCGTCGCCGGGGACAGCGGCGCCATACCGGGCGTCCTGGCGCTGTACGCCGCGGGGCTCCTGCTGTTTGCCGCGGGCACGGCGGTATTCTGCCGCCGGGATCTCTCGGTGTGAGGGGAAAAAGCCAAACACTGAGCGAGGACGAATCACCCGCTGTCACTGACCCGGTAGGGAACGCCGTCCCCGGCGTTCCGCCTCCTGGAACAGCGCGGATTAGGATACGGCCCCACAGCTCTATGAAGAGGCAGTGAGTTTGTCTGAACCCGATGCGGTGCGAGAAAAAAACCACCATCGCCGGTGCTTCCGGCAGCGGAACGCCGGGAACGGCGTTCCCTACGTGAGAACGGTATCCCCGGCGTGATGGTTTCAATATTTTTTTCGGAAGTAAAAGCGCGCCAGCTTTGCCAGCAGCACGGGCAGGCAGCCGCAGGCGATGAGGGTGGCGGCGACGGCGGGGGCGAAAGACATGACGATGATGCCCGCAAACACCATTGCGCCAAAGCTGCCCCACAGGGCCACGCGGGCCGACTCGCTCCAAATGAATTTCTCCCGCTCATCCTCGCTGCTCACATACGCTTCCTGCAATTTGTCCGAATCTTTCAAGGTGCGGCAGATGCGGTTCCAATAAAAGAACAGGACGATCTCCAGCCCCACCAGGCCGCCGCGCAGGAACTCCACGTAATTGCTGGCTTCCGGCTCCCGCAAAACGCCCACCGCCATCAGAATGACGCAAAGACAGATGTACGCGCGGCAGAAATTGCAGCGCCGCTGCATTTTTTGTTTGAATGCTTCCATAACTTATTCCTCCTCCAACAGAAAGACCTCTTCGATGGGTTTGCCGAAATAGCGGGCGATCTTGTAGGCCAGCGGCAAGCTGGCGGTGTATTTGCCCACTTCGATGGATGTGATGGTCTGCCGCGTCACGCCCACAGCCCGGGCCAATTCCTCCTGGCTGATGCGGCGCTCCTTGCGCAGAGCTGGGATGTTCGTCTGCATAGGCCGCCTCCGTTTGTAAAGTTTGCTTTGCGAATTTAGTATAGCTTGCTTTGCATAAAATGTCAAGCGTGCTTTGCAAAAAAGTTTTTTGCGGGGAGGGGAAAGTTTGTGGGCGCCCCCTCATCCGTCCGGCGCGAAGCGCCGTCCACCTTCCCCCACCGGGGGAAGGCGATTGTTTTTCCTTGCTTTCGCGGAAAAACAACATCGCTGTACGCTTGCATATCCTTTTTGGCAAGTAGTAGCTAGGCGGCGGGACGCCGCCCGCGTTGCCTTCCCCCGGTGGGGGAAGGTGGCGCGCAGCGCCGGATGAGGGGGCGCGCAGCTGCCTGCCCTTCCACGCAAAAACCCCCTGGCCTGCAGCCGCAGGCCAGGGGGTTCGCTTTTAAAACCGCTTACAGGATGATGCTTTTGCCCGTCATTTCCGCGGGCTGGGGCAGGTCCAGGATCTTCAGCATCGTGGGGGCGATATCCGCCAGCACGCCGCCCTGGCGCAGCGCCACATCGCCCAGGCCCGCCACCAGGAAGGGCACGGGATTGGTGGTGTGGGCGGTGAAGGGGTGCGTGGGGTCCGGATCGTACATCTTATCGGCGTTGCCGTGGTCGGCGGTCAGCAGCACCGCGCCGCCCTGGGCCAGCACCGCGTCAATGACCTTGCCCGCGCATTCATCCACCGCCTCGACGGCCTTCACGGCGGCGTCAAAGACGCCCGTATGGCCCACCATGTCGCAGTTGGCAAAGTTGAGGATGATGACGTCGTACTTGCCGCTCTCGATGCGCTTGACGCACTCGTCCGCCACCAGGTAGGCGCTCATCTCGGGCTGCAGGTCATAGGTGGCCACCTTCGGGCTGCTGATCAGCGCGCGGTCCTCGCCCTCGAAGGGCGCTTCCACACCGCCGTTGAAGAAGAAGGTGACGTGGGCGTACTTTTCGGTCTCGGCAATGCGCAGCTGCGTCTTGCCGTTTTTCGCCAGGTACTCGCCCATCACATTGGTGAGGGATTGGGGCTTGAACGCCACGTACACGTTGGGCATGGTGACGTCGTACTGGGTGAAGCACACGTAATGCAGGGGGAAGAACTCGCGGGCGAAGCCGGAGAACTCCGGGTCCACAAAGGTGCGGGTGATCTCCCGCGCGCGGTCGGGGCGGAAGTTGAAGAAGATGACGCTGTCGCCCGCGCTGATGCGGCCGCCCTCGCAGGTGACGGCCGGCACCACGAATTCATCGGTGACGCCGTTGGCGTAGCTGCGCTCCATGATCTCCACGGGCGCGCCGTGGTCGCCCTCGCCCTTGACAAAGGCGTTGTAGGCTTTCTCCACACGGTCCCAGCGGTTGTCGCGGTCCATGGCATAGTAGCGGCCCGTGATGGAGGCGATGGTGCCCACGCCGAGCTCCGCGCACTTGGCCTGTAATTCCTCAATAAAGCCCTTGCCGGAATCGGGCGGCACGTCGCGGCCGTCCATGATTGCATGGATATAGACATTTGTCAGGCCCAGGCGCTTCGCCATTTCCAGCAGGCCGTACAGGTGACCGTTGTGGCTGTGCACGCCGCCGTCGGAGAGCAGACCGATGAGGTGCAGCGCCTTGCCGCTGTCCTTGGCGGCCTGCATGGCGTTTTTCAGCGCCTCGTTCTCAAAGAAATCACCGTCCTGGATGGCTTTGGTGATGCGGGTGAGCTCCTGGTACACGATGCGGCCCGCGCCGATGTTGGTGTGGCCCACCTCGCTGTTGCCCATCTGGCCGTCGGGCAGGCCCACGTTCATGCCGGAGGCGCCGATGGTGGTGTAGGGGCAGGAGGCGAACATTTTATCCAGATTGGGCTTCTTCGCCGCCCCGATGGCGTTGCCGTAGGTCTCGTTGGGCGCCCAGCCGAAACCGTCGAGAATGCCGAGCATCAGAGGTT
>CATXYA010000225.1 GCA_958403605.1 uncultured Oscillospiraceae bacterium | reverse complement strand
GCTCCAACTGGATCATCAACACCTGGTGGCGTCCGGACAGCTACTACCAGCAGAGTGCTTGGCGCGCCACCTGGGGCGGCGAAGGCGGCGGCGTCCTGGTGAACCAGGCTCCCCACCAGCTGGACCTGTGGCAGTGGATCTGCGGCATCCCCACCAAAGTGTTCTCCAAGAACCTGAACGGCTGCCACCGTGACATCGATGTGGAGAACGACGTCACCATCGTCACTGAGTACGCCAACGGCGCCACCGGCTCCTTCATCACCTGCACCCATGACGCCATCGGCACCGACCGTTTGGAGATCGACCTGGACGGCGGCAAGATCGTCGTGGAGGGCAGCAAAAAAGCGACCGTCTACCGCATGAAGAAGACCGAGACCGAGATGAACGAGACCATGAGCATGATGGAAGTCGCCAAGCTGACCATGGCAATGCTGCCGGCGGCGGCCTGTATGACGTGGAGGCGTTTGAGGATACCGACGGCTGGGGCTTCCAGCACACCACCGTGATGGAGAACTTCGCCTGCCACATCCTGGAGGGCTCCCCGCTGCTGGCCCCGGGTTCTGACGGCATCAACGGCGTCAACCTGGCCAACGCGAGCCAGCTGTCCAGCTGGCTGGGCAAAGAGGTCTCGAACCCTGTTGACCCCGAGCAGTACGCCGAGGAACTGAACAAGAAGATCGCCGCCGAGGGCAAATTCCCCGTCCGCGAGTAAGCAGAGTAAGCAAAAGACCGGCGGCGTTTGCCGCCGGCATCTTAAGGAGCATCCTGTTATGAAAAGAGCAGCAGTGATCGGTCTGGGCGATATCTCCCAGATCCATCTGGCGGCCATCGCCCAAAACCCCGACATCGAGCTGGCGGCTGTGTGCGACATCGACGAATCTGCGCGGGAGCGCGCGCCCTTGGGCGTGCCCTTCTACACGGATTACGAGGAAATGATCCGCGCGGAGCGGCCCGACTGTGTCCATATCTGCCTGCCGCATTATCTGCATGTGCCGGTGGCGGAAAAAGCCGTGGAACTCGGCTGCAATGTCTTCTGCGAAAAGCCGGTGGCCCTCACGGGCGCCCAGGCACAGGAATTTGCCGATTTTGAGGCGGCGCACGCCGACAAAAAGATCTGCATTTGCCTGCAGAACCGTCTGAACGAGACCACCGAGGCCCTGAAGGAGATCATCGACAGCGGCAAGTACGGCAAGGTCGTCGGTGCCCGCGGCATCGTGCCCTGGTACCGCGCCAAGGAGTATTATGACGTCAAGCCCTGGCGCGGCAAGTGGGAGACCGCCGGCGGCGGCTGCATGATCAACCAGACCGTCCACACGCTGGACCTGCTGTACTTCCTGGGCGGGCCCATCCGCTCGCTGCACGGCACCGCCAGCCAGATCCTGGATTACGGCATCGAGGTGGAGGACACCGTCAGCGCCCGCCTGCATTATGAAAACGGCGCCGAGGGCCTCTTCCTGGCCTCCATCGCCGACTATAAAAACGAGAACGTGCAGATCGCCGTCCAGCTGGAGAACGCCGAGTTCGCCATCATCGACGACGTGCTGTACCGCATCGATCAGGGCGAAAAAGAGCGTTTGGTGGAAAACGCGCGCCTGCCGGGCACGAAGTTCTACTACGGCGCCAGCCATTCCAAGCTGATCGGCAAGTTCTACCGCCAGCTGGAGACGGACGGCGACGATTACATCCACGTGCGCGACGCGGTCATGAGCCTGCGGCTCATCGACGCCGTGCAGAAGTCCAGCCGTGAGGGCAAGGCCGTCACGGTTTGACCCACAAAAAACAAAGGAGTGTTTTCCTATGAACAAAGGCTTGATCGGCGTTCAGATGAGCACCATCGCCCCGGCGAAGATGCCGCATTTCGACGCGTTTGAATCCATGAAGAAGCTCACCGACATCGGCTACCACTGCATCGAGATCTCCCAGGTGCCCATGACCGCGGAGAACGTGGCCGGCTTCCGCCGCGCTATCGACGAGCTGGGCATGAACGTTTCTTCCTGCACCGCTGCCGTGGCGCCCATGGTCCCCGGCATGCCCGGCGAGTTCCTGTGCGACCCCGAGGGCTTCAAGAAGATCGTGGACGACTGCCACAAGCTGGACTGCGACATGCTGCGCATCGGCATGCTGCCGATGACCTGCATGGGCAGCTACGACAAGGCCATGGCGTTTGCCAAACAGGCCGACGAGGTTGCCGCCCAGCTGAAGGAAGAGGGCATCGACCTGTACTATCACAACCACCATGTGGAATTTGCCCGCTATGACGGCAAGTACCTGCTGGATATCATCAAGGACAACACCAAAAACCTGGGCTTTGAGCTGGACATCCACTGGATCCAGCGCGGCGGCGAGAACCCCGTGGAGTTCATCAAGAAATACGCGGGCCGCATCCGCCTGCTGCACCTGAAGGATTACCGCATCGGCGAGATGCAGGTCCCCGAGGGCGGCATCGACATGACCAACAAAGAGTCCATCATGAAGTTCATGGCGGGCTTTGCCAATGTCGTGCAGTTTGCCGAGGTCGGCGAGGGCAGCATGCCCATCAAGGCCTGCATCGACGCGGGCCTGGCCGGCGGCAGCGAGTATTTCCTGGTGGAACAGGACGACACCTATGGCCGCGATCCGTTCGAGAGCCTGAAGATCAGCCATGACAACCTGGTCAAGCTGGGCTACGGCGAGTGGTTCTAAACAACTGGTAAGGCATTGCGTGCCCCTTGCCCATTGGGGGCGGGGGGCACGCTTTTTTTCAAAATAATTATCGCAATTTTCGCAATCAAAACCGCTGTTTTATGCCATTACTTTTTAAAAGATCCATGGTATGATGGAATCAGCGAAGAAAGGTTCCCGGCGTGCTGCGGAACGGCTCTCAAGAAGGACGGCGCTCCTGCTGGTGTGACGTCCGGTATTTGAGACGTCCGCCGCCGCCGGGCGGAAGATAGAACGAAAAGGAGAGATTTCCCATGAAACCATTTATGGATCAGGATTTCCTGCTGACGACCCCCACCGCGAAAAAGCTGTTCCACGAGCACGCGGCGCACATGCCCATCATCGATTATCACTGCCACGTGAGCCCGCAGGAGATCTATGAGGACCGCCGTTTTGAAAACATCACCCAGGTGTGGCTGGGCGGCGACCACTACAAATGGCGCGTCATGCGCTCCAACGGCGTGGAAGAAAAGTACATCACCGGCGATGCGCCCGACCGCGAGAAATTCCAGAAATTCGCCGAGGCGCTGCCCCTGGCCATCGGCAACCCCATGTACCACTGGTGCCATCTGGAGCTGAAGACCTATTTCGGCTACACCGGCACGCTGAACGGCGACACCGCCGAAGAGGTGTGGAACCTGTGCAACGCCAAGCTGGCCGAGCCGGGCATGAGCGTGCGCGGCCTCATCAAGCAGAGCAACGTGGCCATGGTGGGCACTACCGACGACCCCGCCGATACCCTGGAGTGGCACGCGAAGATCGCGGCCGACCCCACCATTGAGACCATCGTTGCGCCCTCCTTCCGCCCCGACAAAGCCATCAACATCGAGAAAGCGGGCTGGGCGGAGTACCTGCCGGTGCTGGGCCGGGCGGCAGGCATTGAGATCACCGACCTGGACAGCCTGGAAGCGGCGCTGGGCAGCCGCATCGCCTATTTTGACGAGCACGGCTGCCGCGCGGCGGACCACGGCCTGGATTACATCTGCTACCGTGAGATGAGCCGCCCCGAGGTCAACGTTGTGATGCAGAAGGCCCTCAAGGGCCAGGAGGTCACCACGGCGGAGGCCGAGGCCTTCAAGACGGCGCTGCTGCTGTTCTGCGGCCGCAAATACGCCAAACTGGGCTGGGTCATGCAGCTGCATTTCAGCTGCCTGCGCAACCCCAACAAAGCCATGTTCGCCAAGCTGGGCCCCGATACCGGCTTCGACGTCATGAACAGCGCCTGCTCCGGCGCGGCCGTCACCGGCCTGCTGAGCGCGCTCAACGACACGGACGAGCTGCCCCGCACCATCGTCTACAGCCTCAATCCCTCCGACAACGAGCTGCTGGACACCATCATCGGCGCCTTCCAGGGCCCCGAGGTGCCGGGCAAGATCCAGCACGGTAGCGCCTGGTGGTTCAACGATACCAAGACGGGCATGACCGCCCAAATGACCAGCCTGGCCAACCTGGGCCTGCTGGGCAACTTTGTGGGTATGCTCACCGACTCCCGCAGCTTTTTGTCCTACACGCGGCACGAGTATTTCCGCCGCATCCTGTGCGAGCTGCTGGGCCAGTGGGTGGAAAACGGCGAGTACCCCGACGACGAAGCCGCCCTGGCCAAGATCGTGGAGGGCGTCAGCTACAACAATGCCGCGCGTTATTTCGGCCTGAAATAAGCGCGCCCCGCCAGAGAAGATACCTCCTTCCTCCCCATCAGCAGCCCCGTCCGGCCTCAAAGCCGGGCG
>CATXYA010000224.1 GCA_958403605.1 uncultured Oscillospiraceae bacterium | reverse complement strand
CCGGGGGAAGGCGAACGCGGGCGGCAAGCCGCCCTGCTTCTACTTGCTAAAAGCTAACCGCTCGTTGCTATTTATAAGCAAGCGGTTAGCTACGTTGTTTTTCCGCGAAAGCAAGGAAAAACAAAAGCCTTCCCCCGGTGGGGGAAGGTGGCAGCCGCAACGCGGCTGCCGGATGAGGGGGCGCCCGCGGGCCTGCCCTCCCCCGTGCACAAATAAGAAACACCTCCTGCAACAACTTTTCATGGTTGTTACAAGAGGTGTTTTTCGTTGCTTTGCTTGATCGATGGCCGTATCCCAGGCCGGTAGGGAACGCCGTCCCCGGCGTTCCGCTTCCCATGAGATCGCACGGGTTGGGCTAAACGCTCTATGTCTCCGCGAAGATGGGGGAACTCCAACAACTACGACCACTTTTCGGGGGGGTGCGTTTCCGCAGCAAGGCTCTGCACGAGAAAAAAGGGTACCACCATTCTGACTTTCAGCGGCGGAACGCCGGGGACGGCGTTCCCTACAGAAGCGACTTTTGGGTGTGCCGTTTTGCAGCGCGCCCTTCGTTCTCTTTCCGCGCTCACCCCTCCGCCAGCAGCTGTTCCAGCGCCGCGGCGAAATTTGCGTCGTCCTGGGTGGTGCGCTTGGCCGGGCCTTTTAAGTGGTGGCGGCTTTTGGCCGCGCGGGCCTTTTTCGCCAAATGGCGTTCCATCAGCAGGCGGTCGATGTTTTCCGCGGTGTAGCGCACGCCGCTTTGGTGGATGGCCTGCGCCCCCTTGGCCAGAGCCATGGCGGCCAGGCCGTAGTCCTGCGTCACCACCACGTCCCCGGCGCGGCAGCGCGCGGTGAGCGCGAAATCCACCGCGTCCGCCCCGGCCCCGATGGTGCGCACCTCGCTGTAATCGGAGCGCAGCACGTGATTGGTATCGCAGAACAGCACCACCGGCAGCCCGTGCCGTTTGGCCGCCTGTTCCACCAAGGCCACCACCGGGCAGGCGTCCGCGTCCACCAAGATCGTTTTTTGCGCCTGTTCCATCTGCCGCGCCTCCCCTTTTCCGTCCTGCGGTATTTCCTTCATTGTAAGGGCCGAAGGCCGTTCTGTCAAAGCCTGCAAAAAAGTTTTAAAATAGGGCTTGCAAAACATTTTTAATGGCCTTACGCTGTATCCGAAGGCCTTCGAGAATCGACCAACGAGAAAGGAACATCCGTTTATGGACCCCAATCAAACAGCCTCGCTGGAACAGCTGATCCGCGAAGAGCACGGCAACATCGCCGGCCTTGTGGTGTGGCAGGACGGCGAACAGCGCTATGCGCAATTTTTCAACGGGTGCACGGCCCAGAGCCGTGTCCACGTCTATTCCGTCACCAAAAGCGTCGTTTCCATGCTCATCGGCATCGCCCTGGGCCGGGGCGAGCTGGCCGGCGTCCGCCAGCCGGTGCTGGAGTTTTTCCCGGACTACCCCGTCAAACGGGGCCAGAGCGCCCTGCCGGAGCTGACGCTGGAGCATCTGCTGACGATGACCACGCCCTACCGCTACGGCCTCTTTCCCCCGTACATCCCCTACTTCACCAGCGGCGACTGGGCGGCGTTCGCCCTGGGCCAGGTGGGCCGCAAGGAGCGGCTGGGCAAATTCCAGTATGCGCCGCTCATCGGGCCGGACCTGCTGTCCGCCATCCTGCAAAAGGCCACCGGGCGCACGGTGCTGGATTACGCCGCGGAGCACCTGTTCGGCCCGTTGGGCATCACGGTGGCGCGCAGCATCGTTTTCAAAACCAAGGAGGAACAGCTCGCCTTCAACGGGGCCACCGACATCAGCGGCTGGGCCGCGGACGACCGGGGCCTCAACCCGGCGGGCTGGGGCCTGACGCTGTCCGCCGAAGACATGGCGAAGCTGGGCCAGCTGTACCTGGACGGCGGCGTTTGGCAGGGACGGCAGATCGTCTCGGCCCAGTGGGTGGCCGAGAGCACACGCGAGCACGCGCGCTGGCGGCGGCAAAACCTGCCCTATGGCTATCTGTGGTGGGGCGACCCCGCGGGCGCGGGCAGCTACGCCGCCATGGGCGACGGCGGCAACGTCATTTACGCCGACCCCCGGCGGCGGCTGGTGGTCGCCATCGCCGCCCTCTTCGCCCCCCACACCAAGGACCGCCTGGCCCTCATCCAAGACCACATCGTCCCCCTGTTTGCGGGGGAGGGCCTGCGGCGCTGACCGCTTAAAAAAGGAAAGGCACATGGGGGCATGCTTGCTTCTCCATCTTCAAAGATCAAAGGGCGCGCTGCAAAAAGCTTTGCAGCGCGCCCTTTTCCATTTCAGACGGTCATTTTTTTGCGCGGCGGTATGCGCTGGGCATCCAGGGATATTTTGCCTCGTTGTCCAGGCCGTACTGCTCCAGTTTGCGCAACTGCTGCACCACGTGGGGCACGTCCATGCGCTGCACCAGCTTGCCGATCAGCTCCTGGCCCTGGTCTGCCATACGGCGGCGCGTCTTTTCATCCGGGATGGCCGTGGTGCTGACATGGTCGGTATTCTCGCCGAAGCAATAGCCCACCGAGGCGCTTTGGTAGGCCAGGTTGAAAATATCCTGGAAGGCGGCGCAGCTCTGCGGCTTGTTGTGGGTGAATTTCGTGGTCAGGGGCACATCCTCCAGCCGCCCCATGATCTGGTACGCGCCCACGAAGATCGCGTCCAGTGTCGCCAGAAAAGCGGCGGTATCGTTGCCCATGGCGTCGGTGTTGAACAGGTCCCGCGCGTTGTTGAACAGTTGCATCGTCATATCCATATAGAGGATGGGCACGCCCGTCTCGTCGTAAAAATCGCGCACCATGGGGCTCACGGTCATGTGGGCCGGGCCGTGCATGCTGATGTAGATCTGGCGCTTGAAGCCCTGGCGCAGCAGGCTGTGGGCAATGGCGCTCAAATAGTCGATGCCCTGGCGCACGCTGCACTGCACGGTACCGCGGCCGCTGGCGGTGGCCCCGGCGTAGAAATAGGGCAGACCTGTGAGCACCAGGCCGTCGCAGGCCTCGGCCATTTTCAGGCCCACTGCCTCGCTGACCACCGTCTCACAATCCAGCGGCAGGCCGCCGTGCATCTCTGTGGTACCCACGGGCACGATGATGATGTCATTGTGCTGTAAATATTGCTGCACCTCTTCGTTCAACAATTTCCCCAAGATCCGTGTGCGAAGTTCCATCATTTCATTCTCCTTTCAGTGGTCAAACGTGTTCTTCCCGGGCCGTCTTGTCAGCGGCCATTTTGGCGCGGATATCGTCGGTGATATTCCATACGAAGCGGAACGCCGCCCAGGAGCCCAGCACCAGCACGCCGGGCACCAGCACGGCCATCATTTTCAAGCCGCCCAAGGCGCTGGCCGTCTGCACGGCGGCGCCTGCCTGATAGCCCGTCCAACCCAGCATCAGCGTGCCCAGCGAGGCACCGATGGTGGTGCCCACGCGGCGGGACAGCGAAAAGGTGCCGTAGATGGAGCCCTCCGTGCGCTTGCCGGTGAGGTATTCGTTGTAGTCGATGGCTTCGCCCACCAGGCCCCACTGCATGAGGACGGACAGTGCGGACGCGCCCGCGGCCAGGGTGCTCCACACCACGTAGACCCAGATATTGATGTCCGTGAGCATCATGGTGGCAAACAGGCCGATGTACAACACCGAGCTGATGACGAGCCCGGCGCGGATAATCTTCACCAAGCCGAACTTTTTCGCCAGCTTCGGCGCGACGGCCATCAGGATCAGATTCACGGGCAGCGAGAGCATGGAGGCTGTGGACATCATCGCCAGCGAGCCCAGCACGTCGGCGTACATATAGCTGCCCGCGCTGCCGGTGATAGCCTGCATGGAGCACAAAAACAAGCTGTGGATGCACAGTGCCCAGAAGGCGCGGTTTTTCCGGAACACCACCAGGATATCGGAAAACTTGATGTTCTCGGCCTCCGCGCTCGCGGGGGCGGTGTTGCGTTCCTCCGTCAGGAAGTAGTGCAAAAAGCCCAGCGCCGCACCGCCCACTGCCAGGATGGTGACGCCGACGCCGTAGCCCTTGGCCGTGTCGCCGAAGGCCGTCAAAATGATGGGGAACAGGATGGAGGCCCCCATGCCGAAGATGAGCGAGCCCATGCCCCGCGCCGAGGACAGCTGGGCGCGCTCTTCATCGTTGTTGGACATGGCCGACAGCAGCGAGCCCATGGGGATGTTGAGCATGGTGTAAAAGCCCTCGTACAAAATTTTGCACAGGAACAGGGCCACCAGCATGGCGGTGCCCTCCAGGTGGGTGGGCAGCGTCCACAGCGCGATGGCGGACACACACATCATGGGCGTCGCCCGCAGGATCCAGGGGCGGAACTTGCCGTTTTTGTTGTGGTGTTTGGCGAACACCTTGTCCACCAACGCCCCCATCCGCGGGTCGTTGACGGCGTCCCATATGTTCCAGACCAGCAG
>CATXYA010000223.1 GCA_958403605.1 uncultured Oscillospiraceae bacterium | reverse complement strand
CAGACTGCGCTGTCTCAAAAAATACCACTGGGGGCATTGGTATGGGACCGGGAAGCAGACCAGTGGCAGGTGTGGGTCGAAATGCCCAAAAAGTGTTGCCGAATGAAAGAAATAACTGTATAACATAGTCAAAGGGCACGGCTTTGAAGCTTACGGCAATAACGGGAAAGGACGCGGACGATGGAGTATTTTATCGGGGTGGACGGCGGCGGGACAAAAACGGCATGCACCGTTGCCGCCACGGACAGTGTGCCGCGCGCCGCGGTGAGACGCACCGGCTGCTCCTATCAGGCGCTGGGCGTCTCCGGCGCGGTGGCGGTGGTGCGGGAAGGAGTCGCCGCGCTGCTGGCCTCGGCGGGCATCGCGGCGAAGGACTGTGCGGGCTGCTGCATCGGAATGCCCTGCTACGGGGAAAACGCGGCGATGGACCGGCAGGTGTGCCAAGCACTGCAGGCGGCGCTGGCGCCGATACCGGTGTACGTGGTCAATGACGTGGAGGTCGGCTGGGCAGGCTCCCTCGCGTGCCGCGACGGCATCCATCTGGTGGCGGGCACCGGCTCGATCGCGTTCGGGCGCGGGCAGGACGGCAGGACCGCGCGCTGCGGGGGCTGGAATGAATTCTTCGGCGACGAGGGGTCCTGCTACTGGGTCGGGCGGCAGGCGATGGGCCTTTTTTCCAAGGAGGCCGATGGCCGCATCCCGCGCGGGCCGCTTTACCGCATCGTCCGGCAGGAGCTGGGGCTCGCGGAGGACTTCGAGTTTGTGGAACAGATACTGCACAGCTGGGCGGGCCGCCGGGAACAAGTGGCGGCATTCCAGAAGCTGGCGTGCCGGGCGGCAGAAGAGGGCGACGGCGCCGCCGCTTCCCTTTTTGAAAGCGCCGCGCAGGAGCTGGCCCTGATGGTCAAGGCCCTGCAGCGGGAACTGGCGTTCCCGCCGGGCGCCACCGAGGTTTCCTATGCGGGCGGGCTTTTCAAAGCGGGGGAGCTGGTGCTGGAGCCGCTGCGAAGAGAGATCGAACGCCTGGGCGGCGTGTTGCAAAAGCCGCGCCGCAGCGCGGCCGAGGGCGCCGTGCTGCTGGCGATCCAACATTTTATTTAGGGGGAACAAACAATGTTTTTGACAGAGAAGGAAATTCTGGACACGCCGCTGGCGCTGGAAAAGACCTGCCGGTATTTCGCGCAGCAGGCAGAGGAATACAAGAGCTTTTTCGCCCGCAACAGCCAGAAAAAATTCACCTTTTTGGGCTGCGGCTCCAGCTATATGCTGGCCAAAAGCGCCGCCACGGTATTTGGCGCGCTGCCGGGCACCGCGGCCAGCGCCATTCCCGCCGGGGACTACCTGATCGACCCTGGGTTTTGGCGGGAAACGCTGAAGGACAGCATGGTGGTGACGCTCTCCCGCTCGGGCCGCACGTCGGAAATGGTGCTGGCCGTGGAGGATATCCGCAGGACGCTGGGCTGCCCCGTGATCTCCATTTCCGCCGAGGACGAAAACGACATCATGCCCCTGAGCCAGCTGGATATCACGCTGGATTGGTGCTATGACGAGAGCGTGTGCCAGACGCGCACCGTCACCAATTTTTACGCCGCGGTGCTGCTGCTGGCCGCCGTCTATTCCGACGACGGGGGCCTGGACGCTGCGGTGCGCACGGCCTGTGCGCAGAACGCGGCCTTCCAGGCGGAAAACCGCCCGGTGCTGGAGCGGGTCGCGGCCATGGCGTGGGACAACGTGGTCGTGCTCACCGACGGGCCGCTGTGCGGCATCGCCGAAGAGGGGGCCTTGGCGTTTACCGAGATCTGTATGCTGTGCGGCCGCTATTTCCACGTGCTGGATTACCGGCACGGCCCCATCGTCATCAGCGGTGAAAACACCTTGACGCTGATGGTGCTGCGCCCCGGGGAAGAGGCGCTGCAAAAGACGATGGTGGGCGATGTGCGCGCCCACGGCGGCCCGGTGGTGACCGTTTCCCAGGAGGCGGGCAACCCCTACGGCGCGGCGGCGCATATCCAGATCGCCGGCCTCGATAACTTTGCCGCCTGGGGCATCCCGTTCATCTACCTGGCGCAGATGCTGTCGCTGCTGAAGGCGGTGGCGCTGGGCGGCAACCCGGATGCGCCCAAGGGGCTGGACGCTTATATCAAGTTGTGAGAAGATCCGTTTTTTTGATTACACAAAGAAGGAGAACAGCAATGGACAAAATTACATTCTTAGGCGCCGGAAGCACTGTTTTTGCCAAAAACGTCCTGGGCGACTGCATCACTACGGACGCGCTGCACGAGTTTGAGTACGCACTTTACGACATCGACCACCAGCGGCTGGAGGAGAGCTACCTCATGCTCTCCAATATCAACCGCAACGCCAACGGCGGCAAGGCCAAGGTGGTCAAATACACGGACCGGCTGGAGGCGCTGCGCGGGGCGAAGTACGTTATCAACTGCATCCAGGTGGGCGGCTATGAGCCCTGTACCCTCACCGATTTCGAGGTGCCGAAGAAATACGGCCTGCGCCAGACCATCGGCGACACCCACGGCATCGGCGGCATGTTCCGCGCTCTGCGCACCATCCCCGTGATGCTGGACTTTGCCAAGGATATGGAAAAGGTGTGCCCGGACGCGCTGTTCATCAATTTCACCAACCCCATGTCCATGCTGTGCCTGGCGATGTTCCGCGGCACGCCCATCCAGACGGTGGGCCTGTGCCATTCGCATCAATCCTGTGTGCCGGAGCTTTTGGGTGAGCTGGGCCTGCCCCGGGACGGCGTGGCCTACAAGATCTCGGGCATCAACCACATGGCCTGGCTGCTGGAGATCACCCGCAACGGCGAGGATTATTACCCCCTCATCCGCAAGCGCGCGCTGGAGGGGCCCATCTATGCCCATTCGGCGGTCATGCGGGAAATGCACCCGGAATATGCGGATCTTTTTAAGGGCCGCCCGGAAGAGCCGGAGCAGGTCTCGCCCGACGACCACCGGGACATGGTGCGCTTCGAGATCATGAAGCCGTTCGCCGCTTTTGTCACCGGGTCGAGGGAGCACAGCAGTGAGTATTACCCCTGGTTCATCAAAAAGGATCACCCGGAGCTCATCGACCGCTTCAATATCCCGCTGGATGAATACCCCCGCCGCTGCCGCGACCAGATCGCGCGCTGGAAAAAGCAGGCCGACCAGCTGGTCCACAATGAAAACCTGACGCACGTCCGCAGCAACGAATACGCCGCGGGCATCATCGAGGCCATGGAGACGGGCGGCACCTTCGGCTTTGCGGGCAACGTGCTCAACACCGGCCTCATCGACAACCTGCCCGGCGACGCCTGTGTGGAGGTATCGTGCCTCATCAACGAGGGCCATCTGCAGCCGTGCCATATGGGGCCGCTGCCCCGGCAGCTGGCGGCGCTGAACATGCGGCAGATCGAGGTGCAGCAGCTCACGGTGGACGCCGCGCTCACCGGCAAAAAGGAGTACATCTATCAGGCGGCCATGCTGGACCCGCACGCGGGCAGCGAGCTGACCATCGACGAGATCCGCGCGCTGGTGGACGACATGATCGCCGCGCACGGCGAATGGCTTCCCAAATATCATTGACCCTGTGCCGGGCCTTCGCCGGTAAGAATACCGAGCAGCAGATGAAGAGAAGGAGAGATTTTATGCGCAGGAAATTTACGTTTATCGGCGCGGGCTCGCTGGGGTTCACCCGGGGCCTGGTGCGCGACATCCTCACCTGTGAGGCGTTCCGCGACGCGGAGTTCGCTTTGATGGACATCGACCCCAAGCGGCTGGAGTATTCAAAGCTCGGCGTCGAGAAGATCATTGCGCGCAGCGGCTGCCCCGCCACCGTGACGGCGACGATGGACCGCGCCGAGGCGCTCAAGGGCGCGGACGGCGTGCTGATCACCATTTTGCAGGGCGGCGTCGATGTCTGGCGCTCGGACATCGAGATCCCGAAAAAGTACGGGGTGGACATCTGCGTGGGCGACACCCGCGGCCCCGCTGGCATCTTCCGTTTTTTGCGCACCGCCCCCGTGATGAAGGAGATCTGCGAGGACGTGGAGCGCTACTGCCCGGGCGCGGTCGTGCTCAATTACACCAATCCCATGGCGATGCTGTGCCGCTACTTACAAAGTGAGACCAAGGCCAACGTCACGGGGCTGTGCCACAGCGTACAGGGCACCGCCAAGACCATCGCCCGCTGGTGCGGCGCCAAGCCCGGCGACGATGTGCAGTACACCTGCGCGGGCATCAACCACCAGGCATTCTATCTCGAGTTCACCATCAACGGGAAAGATGCTTATCCGCTGCTGCGCGAAGCGATGAAAAAACCGGAGATCGCCAACGCCGAGCCCGTGCGCAACGAGATCTTCCGCTCGCTGGGGTATTACCAGACCGAGAGCTCGGGCCACAATTCGGAATATGTCGCCTGGTTCCGCAAGCGCCCGG
>CATXYA010000222.1 GCA_958403605.1 uncultured Oscillospiraceae bacterium | reverse complement strand
TGTTTTTCCGCGAAAGCAAGGAAAAACAAAAGCCTTCCCCCGGTGGGGGAAGGTGTCAGCCGCAAAGCGGCTGACGGATGAGGGGGCGCCCACGGGCCTGCCCATCCCCTCACACCCCCGCGGGCGCGGCGTGGTGCTCGCTGCTCTCGTGGACGCCGGTGACGGCGTACACCACCCACTCGGCCACGTTCACCGCGTGGTCGCCGATGCGCTCGAAATATTTGGCGGCCATCAGCGTATCCAGGGCGGGCGCGGCCCCAATGCCCTTTTGCTGGATGAGCGCCATCAGCTCCCGTTTGACGGCGTCAAACAGCGCGTCCACCAGGTCATCCGCCGCGATGACCGTGCGCGCCAAAGCGTCGTCGCTGTCCACAAAGGCGCGCACGCTGCCGCGCACCATTTCCACGGTGGCCTGGGCCATCTCCCGCAGCGGCGGCTGGCCGGCGGCGTCCGCCAGGTAGGGCGTCAGCTCGGCGATATCGGCGGCCTGGTCGCCGATGCGCTCCAGGTCCGCGATCATGCGCAGCGCCGCCGAGACGGCCCGCAGGTCCGACGCCACGGGCTGCTGCAACAGCAGCAGCCGCATGCAGGTGGCTTCGGCGTCCCGTTCCAAATGGTCGATCTCCAGTTCCAGCTGTGCCGTGCGGGGGCCGTTTTCGGCCGCACCGCCCGCCAGCGCGGCGGCCGCCAGGCCGATGGCCTGCTCACAAAGGCCGCCCATGCGCACCAGCTGTTCGTGCAGCTGGCGCAGCTGTTCTTCAAATTCCGTGCGCATCTCAACCAAACCTCCCTGTGATGTAATCCTCGGTGCGTTTGTCGGCGGGATTGGCAAACATCGCCTCGGTATCGCCGTATTCCACCAGTTCCCCCAGCAGGAAAAAGGCGGTCTTGTCGGAAATGCGCGCCGCCTGCTGCATATTGTGCGTTACCATCACAATGGTGTACTCCTGCTTCAGCGCGGCGGCCAGCTCTTCGATCTTGCCGGTGGAAATGGGGTCCAGCGCGCTGGTGGATTCGTCCATCAGCAGCACATCGGGTTTCACCGCCAGGGCCCGGGCAATGCACAGGCGCTGCTGCTGGCCGCCGGAAAGGCCCAGCGCGCTTTTTTTCAGCCGGTCCTTCACCTCGTCCCAAATGGCCGCGCCGCGCAGGGCGCTTTCCACCACCTCGTCCAGCTGGGCCTTGCCGCGCACGCCGTGCAGGCGGGGCCCGTAGGCCACGTTGTCATAGACGCTCATGGGGAAGGGGTTGGGCTTTTGAAACACCATGCCGATCTTTTTGCGCAGCCCGGTGACGTCGGTTTCCCTGCCGTAGATGTCCTGGCCGCGGTACAGCACCGTGCCCCCGATGCGCACGCCCGGCACCAGATCGTTCATGCGGTTGAGCGTCTTCAAAAAGGTGGACTTTCCGCAGCCCGACGGGCCGATGAAGGCGGTGATGCGGTGCTCGGGGATGTCCATGTCGATCCCTTTGAGGGCGTGGAAGGCGCCGTAGTATAGCTGCAGCGCCTTGGTCTGCAAAATTGGGGACTGGCTCATTTCACATGCTCCTTTTTCAGCTTTTTCTGCGCCAGCTTGGCCCCGCCGTTGAGGCACAGCACCAGGATCAGCAAAATGGCGGCGATGGCAAAGCCCACGTCGAACTCCGCGCGCTCGTTGGCGTACAGGTACAGCGCCACGGACAGCGTGCCGCCGCCCCGGGAAAACGCCGCAAAGATGTTTTTGGCGATGACGGTGCCCGACCCGGCGGTGAACAGCAGCGCCGCGCTCTCGCCCACGATGCGCCCCACCGACAAAATACAGCCGGTGACGATGCCGTCCAGCGAGCAGGGCAGCACAATGGTGCGAATGGTGTGCCATTTGCCGGCGCCCAGGGCCAGCGCGCCCTCGCGGTAGCTGGCGGGCACCGTTTTCAGGCTTTCCTGCGTGGTGCGGATAATGGTGGGCAAAATCATGAGTACCAGCGTGCACGCGCCCGACAGCAGGCTGGTTTGAAAGCCCAGCAGCTGGCTGAAAAACAGCATGCCCACCAAGCCGTAGAGGATGCTGGGGATGCCCGCCAGCGTCTCGGTGGCAAACTCCACCAACTCGATAAAGCGCCGGTTTTTGGCGTATTCTGTCAGATACACCGCCGCGCCCACTCCCAGGGGCAGCGCCGCCAGCAGCGTGAAGAGGATAAGATACAATGTGTTTAAAATGTTTGGAAGAATACCAATTGTATCGCGAATGGCGCTGGGCCCGGTGGACAGCAGCTGCCAGGTGATATGGGGCAGCCCGCGCACGAAAATGTACCCGATCAGCGCCGCCAGCAGCCCCACGGTGAGCGCGGCGCAAAAATACACCGCCCCTTTGCAGACGGCCCCGGCCAGCGCGCGTTTCGTTTTGTGGCTCATTGTGTGCGGTCCCCTTTCTTCAAAAAGTAGTTCAGCAGGGCGTTGATGACCATGATGAAGCAGAACAGCACCAGCGCGATGCTGAACAGCGCCTGCTTTTGCAGGCCGCTGGCGTAGCTCATCTCACTGGCCACGGCGGTGGTGAGGAAGCGCACGCTTTTGAACAGCCCGGGCATGTTGGCCACGTTGCCGGCCACCATCATCACGGCCATGGCCTCGCCGATGGCGCGGCCCACGCCCAGCACAATGCCCGCCACAATGCCGCTTTTGGCCGCGGGTACGCTCACGCGGAACACCGTTTCCATGGGCGTAGCCCCCAGCGCCAGGCTGGCCTCTTCATATTCCGGCGGCACGGCGTTCAGGGCCGTCTCACTCACCGAGATGATGCTGGGCAGGATCATGACCGCCAGCACCAACATGGCCGCCAGCAGGTTGGTGCCGCTTTTCAGGCGGAACAGGTCCATGATGCCCGGCACCAGCACCATCATGCCGATGAGGCCGTAGACCACGCTGGGGATGCCCGCCAGCAGGTCCACCGCCGGGCGCACCACCGCCGCCAAGCGCGGCGGCGCCAGCTTCGACAAAAAAACCGCCGTCAGCAGGCCAACGGGTACGCCCAGCAAAATGGCTCCCAGCGTGCCCCACACGCTGGTGAGAATAAAGGGCAGGATGCCGAACTCCGGCGCGGCGGCGGTGGACTTCCACATGGTGCCGAACAAAAACTCCACCAGGCCGATCTGGCGGATGGCGGGCAGCCCCGCTGCAACCATGTAAACGGTGATGAGCACGACGGCGGCGATGGACACCATGCCGCAGACGAAAAACACGGCGTGCATCCCGCGCTCCAGGGCTTTTTGTACTTTCATGGCTCCTCCTCCGGTGATGCGGGAAGCCGCATGCGTGCATGCGGCTTCCCGGTGATGCGTTGGATGTTGGAAGGGGCTCAGGCCACGGGCACCGCGCCCGCGCCCGCGATCAGCTCGCTGGCGTCGGCGCTGAGGGCGAAGTCCATAAAGGCTTTCACGGCGTCGCTGGCCGCGCCGTCCGTTTTGGTGACAAAGACGAAGGGGCGCTGGATCTTGTAGGTGCCGTCCAGCACGGTGGCCTCGCTGGCGGCCACGCCCTCCACGGTGACGGCCTTCACGGTGCCGTCCACCGCCGACAGGCTGGCGTAGCCGAAGGCGTTGGGGTTGGCGGCCACGCCTGCGATGACAGCGCCCGTGCTGGTGAGCTCCTGCTCATAGGCGCAGGCGTCCTTCACGTCCACGATGCTCTCAAAGCCGTCGCGGGTGCCGCTGCCGGCCTCGCGGCCGATCAGCACCACGGGGGAATCGGGGCCGCCGATCTCGCTCCAGTTGGTGATGGTCCCGGTGGCCAGGCCCTTGATCTGCTCCAGGGTCAGGTCCTCCACCGTGTTTTCGCTGTTGACGATGACGGCAATGCCATCTAGGGCAAAGGTGGTGGCGGTGAGGCCGCCGGATTCCTCCTCGGCTTTCAGCGCGCGGCTGGACAGGCCGATATCCAGGGTACCGTCCCCGGCGCCGGTGATGCCCGCGCCCGAGCCGGTGGGGTCATAGGTGACATCCACGCCGGAATTTTCCGCCATGAAGGATTCGCTTAAGGCGCCGATGACCTTCTCCACACTGGTGGAGCCGCCCAGGGCCACCTTGCCGGAAAGGGCGGCGGTGGAGCTGGCGGGGGCAGAGGCGCAGGCCGCCAGGCTCAGGGCCAGAGCGCCCGCGGCAAAAGCAGTTACAAAGCGTTTCATTTTTCATTCTCCTTTTTCTCTTGGATGCCCCCAGTATACGGCTCCCCGTGTAAAGGAAAAAACCGCGCTTTTGCAAAATCCAGGTAAAGGTTAGGCGCAAAAAGCTCCGGGGAGTTCCCGCAGACAAGTGCGCGCCCCCTCATCCGCCTCATTGCATTCGGCACCTTCCCCCACCGGGGGAAGGCAATTGTTTTTCCTCGCTTTCGCGGAAAAACAACGTAGCTTTACGCTTGCGTAAGAACTTACACAAGCAGTAGCAGGGCGGCGTGCCGCCCGCGTTGCCTTCCCCCGGTGGGGGAAGGTGTCAGCCGCTTTGCGGCTGACGGATGAGGG
>CATXYA010000221.1 GCA_958403605.1 uncultured Oscillospiraceae bacterium | reverse complement strand
AGTTTGCTCATCATCTAGGTAAAACGTTTAACCACCGCTGAACTCATTATATTCTCTCGGTTTCCTTCTGTCAATTCCCAATTTGCAAGCGTTTTTGCCAATTATTCAGCCGCAAATTTGTGCGAGTTTACAATTCTCGGTTTCCCTTTAATAGTAATAAAGAAAAACATCATCAATTCGACTAGAATGATTAAATTTCTCGAGAAAAATATGGTTGATTTATTACAAGCAGCGTGCTACAATAAGCTCAAATCAGTTGAGTAATCGTTTTACTTAATCGTTTGTGTCCGTTTTTGACGAAGGAGGTCCTTGTTGATGAGTACCTTGACGGCGACCCGCCGTTTGTCCCCGCTGTCCCGCAAAAAGACCTGGAAAAACATTCTGATGCACTGGCAGCTGTATGTCATCCTCGCTGTTCCGCTGATTTGGGTGATCCTCTTCCAATACGTCCCCATGTATGGGCTGAACCTGGCGTTCCGCAAGTACAATGCATTGGACGGCATCAACGGCGGCGAATGGATGGGCCTGCATTATTTCAAGCTGTTTTTCAAATCTCCCATGAGCTGGAAATATATTTGGAATACCTTCGCCCTCAGCCTGTATTCCACCATCCTGGGCTTTTTGCCGCCGCTGGTGCTGGCGGTGTGCCTGAACGAGGCCCGCGGCCGCCTGTTCAAAAAGGCGGTGCAAATGGTCACCTACATCCCCTACTTCATCTCCACCGTCGTGCTGGTGGGCATGCTGATGCAGTTTCTGGACCTGCGCAACGGCATCTTCAACCAGATCCTGGGGCTCTTCGGCGTGGAGGCCAAAAACTGGATGGGCGATCCCAGCAAATTCCGCATGATCTACGTGCTGTCCGGCATCTGGCAGACGACGGGCTACAACTGCATCGTCTACCTGGCCGCGCTGACGGGCGTCAGCCCCGAGCTGCAGGAGGCCGCCATCATCGATGGCGCCAGCCGCTGGCAGCGCATCCTGCATGTGGATATTCCCGCCATCGCCCCCACCATCATCACCATGTTTATTTTGGGCGTGGGCTTCACCATGAGCATCGGCTTTGAAAAGGTGCTGCTGATGCAGAACCCCACCAACACCAGCGTCTCGGAGATCGTCTCCACGTATGTCTACCAGGTGGGCCTCAAGCAGAACAACTTCAGCTTCTCCACCGCCATCGGCATGTTCAACTCGTTCATCAATTTGGCGCTGATGCTTTTGGTCAACTTCCTGTCCAAAAAGCTCACCGACACCAGCATCTGGTAAGGGAGGGAACCGCAGTGACTGCTGTCAAAAAAAATGCCAACCGCATCAAATCCACCAAGGGCGATTTTGCCTTCATGGTTTTTGTGTATGTCTTTCTGTTCCTGGCCTTCGTCGTGGTCCTGTTCCCGCTGGTGTACATCATCAGCGCCTCGTTCAGCGATCCGAAAGCCGTGGTCAGCGGCAAGGTGTGGCTGTTCCCCGTGGATTTCACGCTCAAGGGCTACAAGGCGGTCTTTGAAAACAAACAGATCGTCTCCGGCTTTTACAACGCCTTCATCTACATGTTCGCCGGCACCGCCGTCAGCCTGGTGCTCACGGTGCTGGCCGCCTATCCCCTCTCCCGCCGGGAGCTGGTGGGGCGCAAATTCTTCAACGGGCTGTTCCTGTTCACGATGCTCTTCTCCGGCGGCATGATCCCCACGTACATCCTGCTCAAGGATCTGAACATGCTGGACACCCGCTGGGCCATCATCATTCCCTCGGCCCTGTCGGTGTGGAACCTGATCATCACCCGCACCTATTACCAAAACACCATCCCCAACGAGCTGTACGAGGCCGCCCACCTGGACGGCTGCAGCGATTTCAAATGCCTGACGCGCATCGTCCTGCCCCTGTCCGGCCCCATTTTGGCGGTCATGGGCCTGTACTACGCCATCGGCCAGTGGAACTCTTACTTCAACGCCATGATCTACCTCAAGGACCAAGCACTTTTTCCGCTGCAGATCATCTTGCGCAACATCCTCATCCAAAACCAGATGAGCGGGCAGATGATCTCGGACGCCACCCAGCTGGAACGCATGCAGGGCCTGGCGCAGCTGCTGAAATACTCGGTCATGGTGGTCTCCTGCCTGCCGCTGGTGGCGCTGTATCCCTTCGTGCAGAAGTTCTTTGTCAAGGGCGTGATGATCGGCGCCGTCAAGGGCTGAGCCGCCCGTTTCCGCTGTGCACAGAGGAGGGGATCCCTCCTAAAATACAATTTCTCAAAGAAAAGGAGTAGAAAGATGAAAAAGCAAACACGTCTGACCGCCCTGTTCCTGGCCGGCGCCATGGCTCTGTCCATGACGGCGTGCGGGGGCAACAGTGGGAATGGTGCCGGCAGTGCCGGCACCTCGGCGGAGGGTACCCCCGCCGGCACTGGCACTACCCTGACCGAGCCCGGCACCTTCCCCATTTCCACCGAGCCCATCACCCTGACGGTGATGACCCAGCAGGTGCCCAACATCGTCGACATCGCCAGCAACGAATTCACCAAATGGTACGAGGAGTACACCGGCATCCATATCGAGTGGCAGCTGGTGCCGCAGGATTCCGTGGAGACCAACCTCAACCTGTCTCTCGCCAGCGGCGATTACCCCGACATTTACCTGTCCATGGGCATCAAGAGCGCCCAGGAGGACCAGTACGGCGGCGCTGGCAAGATCTTCATGCCGCTGAACGATTACATCGATTCCTGCATGCCCAACTTCAAGGCCATCCTGGCCGAGCGCCCGGAGCTGAAGAGCGACGTCAGCGCCATGGACGGCTCCATCTACTGCCTGCCCTCCGTCAAGGAGTACACCCACACCAAATACGCCCAGAAAATGTGGGTCAACACCAAATGGCTGGACACGCTGGGCCTGGAAAAACCCACCACCACCGAGGACTTCTATCAGATGCTCAAGGCCTTTAAGGAGCAGGACCCCAACGGCAACGGCATCGCGGATGAAGTGCCCATCTCCGGCGTCATCGACACCGGCGGCGGCTGGTACGGCGGCATCGACGGCTTCCTCATGAATGCCTTCATCTATGACAGCGATCCCTATGACGGCCTGCGCCGCTACGTGAAGGACAGCAAAGTGGATATTCCCGGCAACAAAGAGGAGTACCGCGAGGGCCTGCGCTATCTGAACAAGCTGTACACCGAGGGCCTCATCGATCCGGGCGCTTTCAGCAACACCAACGACCAGCTCAAGCAGCTGGCGCTGAACCCCGACATCGAGATTTTGGGCGCGGCCCCCTCCGGCCACTCCGCCATGTTCATGGACATCACCACGGACCATGACCGCTACATGATGTTTGACGCCATCGCCCCCCTGGAAGGCCCCAACGGCGTGCGCCAGGCCACCTTCATCAACGACGTGGCTGAGTTTGGCGAGGCCGCTATCTCCACCTCCTGCTCCAACCCCGAGGCCGCGGCCCGCTGGCTGGACGGCTTCTACGACTACGCCGTGCAGATGCGCCGCTATTGGGGCCCCGAGGGCACCGCGTGGCGCGTGGCCGAGGACGGCGAGCTGGGCCTGGGCGGCGAGCCCGCCCTGTACAAGACCCTGAAGCCCTTCGACGAATCCGCGCAGAACGAAAGCTGGGCCTGGCTGGGCATCGAGTACACGCCCGCCGACCTGCAGGAAGGCATGAGCGTCGTGGACGCCGACACCGACCTGTATTCCGCCGAGGGCTTCGAGAAGCGCCTGCTGACCGTCACCGAAGAGCTTTATATCCCCTACCAGTCCAAAGAGTACAGCAACGTGCCCAAGGCCCTGCGTTATGACGAGGCCGCCGCCGAGGAGCGCAACCTGCTGTATATGGACCTGCAGAAGCTCGTCAAGGAATACCGTGTGTACTTCATCACCGGCGAGATGAGCCTGGATTCCGACTGGGACTCCTACGTGAAAGCCCTGGACGACCTGGGCCTGGCCCGCTTCCTGGAGCTGGAGAACGAAGCCTACACCAATTATCTCAACAAAGCCTGACTTGGCGTCATGACCGACACTGCCAAAGGCTGCACTTTTCTCCGCGCGCAGCCGGAGAGGCCTTCTTTCCCTCAAGCATCGTAAAAGCCCAATTGGAAAAGGAGCAGAGAATTATGAAAAGGCAAACACGCCTGGCTGCGCTGTTGCTGGCCGGCGCCATGGCCCTGTCCATGAGCGCCTGCGCCGGCGGGGCAAGCAGCGGGAATGGTGCCGGCAATGCCGGCACCCCGGCGGGGGTACCCTCCGCCGGCGCCGGGCTCACCGAGCCGGGCACTTTCCCCATCAGCAATGAAAAAATCGAGCTCACAGTCATGACCCAGCAGGTGCCGAACATCATTGACATCGCCACCAACGAGTTCACCCAATGGTATGAGGAGTATACGGGCATCCACATCAACTGGCAGCTTGTGCCCTCTGATTCCGTGGAGACCAACCTGAACCTGACACTCGCCAGCGGCGAATATCCCGATATCTTTCTCAGCATGTATATCAACACCTCGCAGGAGGATCTGTACGGCGGCAAGGACAAAATTTTC
>CATXYA010000220.1 GCA_958403605.1 uncultured Oscillospiraceae bacterium | reverse complement strand
CAGGGCCACGCCCTCCCGCACGCGCTTGATCTTCAGCTGCATGCAGCATCCTCCCTCTGTTTGAACACCAGGCCCCGGGTGAACGCCCCGTCAAAGGGGCGGCCCGCCAGCGCCTGGCGCAGGATGCCGCCCACGGCCTCCCGGTCCTCGATGGTGAAGTACAATAAAAGCTCGTCCGCGCACAGCTTGTCCGCCCGGTCCGCCAAGTACAGCGGCACCGGGTTATACACCGTGCGCACACCCGCGGGCCCTGTGCAGCGCAGGGGAAATTCCATCCCCTTGCGGTCCAGCAGATGCCCTGGCGGGTGCAGTCCCGGCAGGAATGGACGTTGTGCAGCGGGCAGGCCCGCGTCAGCATCAGCGGCATGTGGCCGTAGGCCAGCAGCAATGTTTCGCCCGCGCCGCACAGGGCGGGCAGGTCGCTATGCGATGCCTCGGGGCTGGCCGTCAGCGCCACCGCGCCCAGGGCACGGTACTGCTGCGCGGCCAGGTGGTTGGTGACGTTGAGGCCGAAGCCCCCCAGCACCGGCAGGCCCCGCAGCAGGGCAAAGTGCGCCAGGTTTTGGGCCACAAAGCCCGCGAAGCCCTGGTCCTTTGCCGCGGCGATGCGGCGGCGCACGGCGTCCTCTTCGGCGCCGAACTCTGCGCGCGGCAGCTCCAGCCAGGTCTTTTCCCGCAGCGCCTGGGGCACCTGCTCCCACTGCTCCAGGGGCAGCAGGAGGCGCGCCAGCCGGGCGGGCAGCGTTTGCGGCAGCTGCTCCACCCCGGCGAAGCGGGCGCTGAACGTTTTCCCTTGGGGGCAGCGCGGCATGGGCGCGGGGATATTTACTTCCCGCACCGTGTGGGGCGCCGGGGCCGCCCGCTGCGCCAGCAGCGTCTCCAGGGCCTGGCGGCGCAGCGCGTTCACCTCGCCCAGGGGCACATAGCCCGCCCCCTGCACCGCAATTTGGGCGGGGAAGAAGGGCGTACCGCCCGTTTTTTCCAGCGCGCGGCGGTAGGCCTCCTGCGGGTCCTTTTCCGCGGGCTGGGGCGCCGTCTGCCCCTGCACTGTCACGGTGTGCCCCGCCCCGTCCGCCGCCGTCAGACGCGCACCGGCGGGCGTCACGTCCAAGGACAGCGCTACCGGCACGCCGGGACATTCCCGCCGGAACAGCTCCCGCAGACGCGGCGCGGCAGCCTTGGCCGCGGCGGCGTCCGCCTCGGTGCGCACGCCGAACATGGCGCCGTCCCGTTTGCCGGATAGATAACCATCTGTAAATCCAGACCGTGAAAATACATCTTGTAGTAATTGAGCGTCATAGGGCTGCCCCGCGCGGGCGGCGCGGCACGCCGTCACCGCCGCCGCCACATATTCCGGGTTGCGCAGGCGCCCCTCGATCTTGGCGCTGGCCACCCCGGCCCGCGCCAGGGCGGGCAGCTGGGCGATGTGAGAGTGGTCCTTGAGGCTCAAATGGCACTGGCCCGGCGCGCCCGCGGAAAACGGCAGGCGGCAGGGCCCGGCGCAGGCGCCTCGGTTGCCGCTGCGCCCGCCCAAAAAGGCACTCATGTAGCACTGGCCCGAGACGCTCATGCACAGCGCCCCATGCACGAAACACTCCAATTCCAGCGCGCTGTCCGCGGCGATGGCCGCGATCTCCTCCAGCGAGAGCTCCCGGGCCAAAATGGCGCGGGAAAAGCCCAGCTGGGCCAGCTGGCGCACCCCGGCGGCGCTGTGCACGCTCATCTGGGTGGAGGCGTGCAGGACCAGGCCCGGCGCGATGCGCTTTGCCAGCGCCGCCGCCGCCAGGTCCTGCACGATGAGGGCGTCCACCCCCGCGGCGGCCGCGTCGCGGATGCTCTGCGCCGCCGCTGCCAGCTCGCCGGGGTACAGCACCGTGTTCAGCGTCACGTAGACCTTGACGTCCCGGGCACGGCAAAAAGCCGCGGCCTCACAAAGGGCTGCGGCGGAAAAATTGCCCGCCGTGCGGCGGGCGTTGAATTGCAGCAACCCGAGATAAACGGCGTCCGCGCCGGCATACACCGCCGCGCGCAGCATCTCCGCGTTGCCGGCGGGCGCCAGGATCTCGGGCTTTCCGGCTCCCAGCGGCATCAGCCCTGCTCTTTCAGGTAGCCCAGCTCCCGGCGCAGGCGCTCCACCTCGCGGCGGGCCTCCTCGGCGGCCAGCTTGGCCTTGGCGGCGTCCTCCAGATAATCCTTGATCTGGGCGCGCATGTTGTCGGCGCCGCTGGTGCTCTTTTTCAGCTCGTCCAAATATCCCAGCGCGGTGATGACCGCAGCCGTGGTGATGGAGGCCGTCGGATTTCCGGCCAGCATCTGATTCATGTCGGCGTCCAGCTTTTCCGCCAGCGACAGCACGTATTCCTCGGTGTCGGTGGGGGCGATGACGTAGGTGGAACCGGCGATCTCCAACTTGATTTTGTTTGCAGGCATAACGATGACCCCTTTTCGCATTGTCGCGGGATCGTGCGTCCCGTATCGCATTTCATTATAAACGAAAATACGGAAAAGAGAAAGCCATTTTAGAAAAAAGTTCCCGAAAACTGCAATTTAGGTTGAATCCGACCTGCGAAAACACTATAATAAATGTGCGTGCGCGGCTGGAAACACCCGTTTTTCACGCTTTTTTATTGATGTAGTTACAGAATTTATACTTTTTGAGGGAGTTGCTGTTTTGAACACGAAGATCACCGTGAAAGAATTCGACAAGCTGCTGACGGAGAAACTGTTCAGCGAATACGCCGTGAGCATCGGCGAGGCCAGCCATGAGCAGATCTATCACGCCATGGCGCTCATCGTGCGCGGCATGCTCAGCCAGAAGCGCAAGGAGTTCACCTCCCGCACCTACGGTGCCAACGGCAAGCAGGTGTATTACCTCTCCATCGAATTTTTGATGGGCCGCAGCCTGAAGACCAGCCTGTTCAACCTGGGGCTGAACGCGGCGGCGGAGGGCGCGCTGAAGAGCCACGACATCAAGATCGACAACATCTATGAGCAGGAGCCGGACGCGGGCCTGGGCAACGGCGGCCTGGGCCGCCTGGCCGCCTGCTACCTGGACGGCATGGCCACCGACGACATTCCCGGCCAGGGCTATTCCATCCTGTACGAGTACGGCATCTTCAAGCAGAAGATCGTGGACGGCTGGCAGCAGGAGCGCGCCGACAACTGGCTGCCCGGCGGCGGCGTGTGGCTGAAAAGCCACCCGGACCAGGCCGTGGAGGTAAAGTTCGACGGCTATCTGGAGGAGAGCTGGCAGGGCGGGTACCACTATGTGGAGCACCGCAACTATTCCAGCGTCATCGCCGTGCCCTACGACATGTACGTGGCCGGATACGATTCCACCGGCGTGTCTCAGCTGCGGCTGTGGCAGGCCAAGGCCCCCGGCTTTGACATGGACAGCTTCAACAAGGGCGAGTACGGCGACGCCATGAACAAGAGCGCCAACGCCGAGCTCATCAGCAAGGTGCTGTATCCCAACGACAACCACGTGGAGGGCAAGATCCTGCGGCTGCGCCAGCAGTATTTCCTGTCCTGCGCCGCGGTGAACGATATTGTGAAAAAGCACCTGTCCCAGTACGGCACGCTGGACAATCTGCCCGACAAGGTCGCCATCCACATCAACGACACCCACCCCACCCTCGCCATCCCGGAGCTGATGCGCATTTTGCTGGACGAGTGCGGCTTCACCTGGGAGCACGCCTTCGACATCACCTGCCGCACCTTCGCCTACACCAACCACACGGTCATGAGCGAGGCGCTGGAAAAATGGAACGTGGACATCTTCAAAAAGACACTGCCGCGCATCTACCAGATCTGTGAGGAGATGGACCGCCGCTGCCGCGCCGACCTGGAATTGAAGTTCCACGACGACTGGGGCAAGATCAACTACATGGCCGTGCTGGGCGACAACCAGGTGCGCATGGCCAACATCTGCTGCTACGTGTGCCACTCCATCAACGGCGTGTCGAAGCTGCACAGCGAGATCATCAAGGAGAGCGTCTTCCGCGATTGGTACCTCTACAGCCCGGAGAAGTTTACCAACGTCACCAACGGCATCGCTTACCGCCGCTGGCTGCTGGCCTCCAATCCCGGCCTGACGGGGCTGCTC
The DNA here is from genome assembly GCA_958403605.1 of uncultured Oscillospiraceae bacterium. Classification (GTDB taxonomy): domain Bacteria; phylum Bacillota; class Clostridia; order Oscillospirales; family Ruminococcaceae; genus Ruthenibacterium. The sequence goes on along the minus strand of CATXYA010000220.1, from coordinate 443 downwards.
AGCGAGACCATCGGCGACGGCTTCAAAAAAGACGCCAGCCAGCTGAAAAAGTTTGAAAAGTTTGCCAAGGACAAGACCGTGCTGCAAAAGCTGGACGCCGTCAAGCGCCAGAACAAGGTCGTCTTTGCCCAGCATCTGGCGGAAAAGACCGGCCAGGTCATCGACCCGGACTCCGTCTTCGACGTGCAGGTGAAGCGCATGCATGAGTACAAGCGCCAGCACCTGAACGCGCTGAACATCGCCTCCCAGTACCTCTATATCAAAAACAATCCCAATGCGGACGTGGTGCCCAAGACCTACCTCTTCGGTGCCAAGGCCGCGCCCGGCTACTATATGGCGAAGCAGATGATCCGCCTGATCTGCAAGCTGGGCCAGCTCATCGACGCCGACCCCGCCGTGCGTGAAAAGCTGCGCGTGGTGTACCTGGAGGATTACTGCGTCAC
>CATXYA010000219.1 GCA_958403605.1 uncultured Oscillospiraceae bacterium | reverse complement strand
AGCATCCAAAGAAGCCCCTCCTGCAACAACCATGGGACGTTGTTGCAGGAGGTGCTTTTGATTGCTGCGCAAGAAAAACAGTTGATCCCGATGGCCGCAGCCCAGGCCCGGTAGGTAACCGCTTATTCTTTGTGTGCCGTTTTGTGGGCGCACTTTTTGCTGCGCTTTTTCGACGGAAAGGCGGCAAAAGTCATGAAATGAAACCTCCAGGTCATCAAAAAAGATAGTCTCGACGCCAAAAGGCCGGTAGACTGAAAGCACAGAAAACAAAATGAGGAATCGGAGGGATCGAGATGCAGCAGCTGCAGACAAGGGCGAGGCCGGCGGGCCGGACCCTCTCGGCGCAGGCGCGGGACAACATTGCGGGTTATTTGTTTTTGGCCCCCTCGCTGATCGGGTTCGTGGTCTTTGTGGTGTTTCCCATCGTGGCCAGCCTGGCCCTCAGCTTCACGGATTGGGATTTTCTCACAGGCCTGCAAAACATCAAATTCACGGGCCTGTCCAACTATGTGAAACTGCTGAGCGGGCAGGACGAATGGTTCACCAAGTCCATGGTCAATACCGTGCTCTTCGCGGCGGTGACCGTGCCGGTGGGCATCGTGCTGGGGCTTGTCACCGCCGCGCTCATCAACAAATACGTCTATGCGCCGGGGCTGTTCAAGGTGCTGGTGTTCATCCCGTACATCTCCAGCGTCGTGGCCTCGGCCGTGGTGTGGCAGGTGGTGTTCCAGCCCTCTTACGGGCCGGTCAACGCGGCGTTGACGGCCATGGGCATGGCCGATCCGCCCAAATGGTTCGTGGATGTGAACTGGGCCTTCCCCCTGGTGATGCTGTTCGCCATCTGGCAGTCCCTGGGGTACAATACCATCGTGTTCAGCAGCGGGCTCAAATCCATCCCCGCCGAGCTGTACGAAGCCGCAACCATCGACGGGGCCAACGAGTTTCAAAAGTTCCGCTTCATCACCATCCCCATGATCTCGCCCACCACCTTTTTCCTCTCCACCATGAGCATCATCGGCTCGTTCAAGGTGTTTGACGCCATCAAAATTTTGACGGGCGGCGGGCCCGGCAACGCCACCACGGTAGTCGCGTTTTACATTTACCGCGAGGCCTTCACCTTTTACCGCATGGGGACGGCCAACGCCGCGGCGTGGATCATGTTCGCCATCATCTTCCTGGTGACGATGGTGCAGATGCACGGGCAGAAGAAATGGGTCACCTATGATTGAAAGGAGAGCTCTCTGATGGAAAAAACACTTACCTGGCGCGGGAGATTCTCCAAGGTCCTGCTGACGGCGGTGCTGGCGCTGTTTGCCGTCACCATGCTGTTTCCGCTGCTGTGGATGATCTCCGCCAGCTTTAAATTTGAGCAGGACGTCTTTGCCTTCCCCATCGAATGGATCCCCTCAAATCCCAATTTCGGCAACTATGCCGAGGTCTGGTTCGGCAAATACGATTTTCCGCTGTACTACTGGAACACCATCAAGCTTTCGGTGATCGTGACGGCGGTGCAGCTGGTCATCAGCGCCATGGGCGCGTTTGCCTTCGCCAAGATCAAGTTCAAATTCAGCGGCCCGCTGTTCGCCCTGTTTTTGGCGACGATGATGATCCCCGACCAGGTGACCATCGTGCCCAAATTCATGCTGATGAAGGAAATGCACCTTCTCAACACTCACACGGGCCTGATGCTGATCATGGTGTTCAGCGTGTACGGGGTGTTTCTGCTGCGCCAGCACATGATCAGCATCCCGGACGCCCTGTTGGAGGCCGCCAAGATCGACGGCGCGGGCTATGGGCGCATCTTCTGGCAGATCGTGCTGCCCATGTCGGTGCCCGCCATGATCACGCTGGGCATCCTGCGCTTCATCTGGACGTGGAACGATTACCAGAGCGCGCTGATCTTCCTCAGTGACCAGAAGCTGTACACTCTGCAGCTGGGCATGAGCCAGTTTGCCTCGGAATCCGGCGCCTTTTACGCCCAGATGATGGCCGCCGCCGTGTGCGCCATCGTGCCGCTGCTGCTCGTCTTTATCGTCGGCCAGAAAAACATCATGGAGGGCATCGCCTCCGGCGCGGTGAAGGGCTGACAAAATTTTGCCGTTGAGGCTTTTCGAAAAAGCCTTTATAGTTTACAATCCAATGAGGAGGATGGAACATGAAAAAGAGATTTGCACGTTTACTCACCCTGGCCCTGGCGGGCACCATGCTGCTGACGGGCTGCGCGGGCGGCGCTTCCCAGGCGCCGGCGTCCGGCGCGGGCTCCGTCAGCACGGCGGGAAGCGGGGAACCCGTGACCCTGCGCCTGCTGGCTTACGACCACACGCTGGACGAAGTGCTGAAGGCCTTCGAGGAAAGCCATCCCGGCATCCAGGTGCAGGTGGATATCCAGACCGAGAACAACTCCGTGGAATTCTTGAAGAAGCTGGACCTGCTGCAGCTCTCCGGCGATACCTACGATGTGGTGACGCTGCCGTCCTACGGCCAGTACGCCACCCGCGCCCAGAAGGGCTTTTGGGAGCCGCTGGACAGCTACTATGAGAAAGCGGGCATCGACCCCGACACCTATTATACCGTGGATACTGCGGTGGACGGCGTCCATTACGGCGTCCCCTGCACCCCGAACTTCTATTATGTCATCCTCAACAAGGACCTGCTGGACGCCGCCGGCCTGCCGGTGCCGGACATGGACTGGACCTGGGACGACTACGCGGAGTACGCCAAGGCCCTGACGACGGGCACTGGCACCGACAAGGTCTACGGCTCGTACATGCACACCTGGACGGAGTACCGCCGCGAGAATATGTGGTGCGTCAAGGACGGCAACTGCTATATCAACGACGACGGCACCTCCAATTTGGCGGATCCCAACTTCGGCGAATGGCTGAGCTTTATCAAAGGCATGGAGGAGGACGGCTGCCAGCTGCCCTACAGCGACGCCAAGGCCACCAATATCGCCTACCGCGACGTGTTCTTCCAGGGCAAAGCGGCCATGGTGCTCACCGGCTCCTGGATGGTGAACGACATCAAGAACACTGAGAGCTTCCCCCACGATTTCACCACCGCGTTTGCGCCGTTCCCGCGCTGGAAGGACAGCGAGGCGGGCCGCTGCGAGGGCGATTCCGGCATCTACGTCATCAACGCCAACTCGCTGCAAAAGGACGCGGCCTTCACGCTGATCTCGTACCTGGGCAGTGAAGAGGCCACCGCTGTCACGCTGAACAGCAGCGCCGTGCGCGGCGCGGACAACACCGCCACGCTGACGAAGGCCGTGGAGGGCCACGAGGACCTGTTCGACCTGGATTCCATGCTGCGCATTTGGAACGACCCCAACCTGAAAGTGGTCAGCACCCGCACCCATCTGACGACCTTCTCCGAGGTGGATGAGATCTACAACGCGGAGACGGAGCTGTACCTGCTGGGCAGCCAGGACCTGGAGACGACCCTGAAAAATATCCAGGAAAAGGGCGACCCCATCATCGCGGCCGCGACGGACTGACCGAAAACAAGATCTGCTGCACATTACGGCAGAGGGCGCCCCCGATGCCCTCCGCCGTCCTTATCTCTTTTTGGAAAAACAAACAGGAAACGAAGGAGTTTTTATGAAGATCGGTTTGATCGGCTGCGGCGGCATGGGAACCACCCACAATTTGTCCCTGAAGGCGCTCTCGCAGCGCAAGGACATCGAGGTGGTGGCCCTGGCGGAATGCCGCGCGGAATTTATGGAGCGCGCCGCCAAGCTGTGGCCAAACGCCCGTCAGTACCAGTGGGGCATGGATCTGATCGCCCAGGAGGACGTGGAGCTGGTGGACATCTGCCTGCCCAGCTACCTGCACGCCGCCCACGCCGTGGCGGCGCTGGAGCGCGGGATGCACGTGTTTGTGGAAAAGCCCGTCTGCCTCACGGAGGCGGACTGCCAGGCGCTGCTGGACGCGGCCAAGGCGAGCGGCAAAAAGATGATGGTGGGCCAGGTGCTGCGCAGCGCCGGGGAGTACCGCTATCTCAAAGAGGCGTATGACAACAAGACCTACGGCGCGCTGAAATCGGTGATCCTGCAGCGCGTGGGCGGCGACGTGCCCTGGGGCTACGAGGATTGGTTCCACGACGAGCAGAAAAGCGGCGGCGTGGTGATGGACCTGCACGTCCATGATCTGGACTTCCTGCGCTGGATGCTGGGCGAGCCGGACAGCTTTTCCTGCAAGGCGACCGCCTTTGAGAGCGGTATGGTGAACCAGATCGTCACCAGCTACCAGTTTGGCTCCGTGTTCGCCACCGCCGAGGGCATTTGGAACGTATCGCCCACCATGCCCTTTGAGGCATCGTACCGCGCCTGCTTCACCGGGGCCACCGTGGTGTGGCAGAGCCGTGCCGAGCACCCGCTGGCGGTGTACAAAAAAGACGGCAGCGTGGAATACCCGCAGCTGCAGTCGGACTATGAGGCCGAGGACCATTCCGCGGGCATCAATATCTCCAACCTCGGCCCCTATTACAAAGAACTGCAGTATTTTATCGAATGTGTCGAGGAAGACCGCCCCATTGCGCGCGCACCGCTGGCC
>CATXYA010000218.1 GCA_958403605.1 uncultured Oscillospiraceae bacterium | reverse complement strand
GGCACCGGCAAGGAGCAGCACATCACCATCACCTCCTCCACCAATATGAACAAAGAGGACGTGGACCGCGCGGTGAAAGAGGCCGAGCGCTACGCCGAGGAGGACAAGAAAAAGCGCGAGGAAGTGGACACCCGCAACGGCGCCGACCAGATGGTCTTCCAGACCGAGAAGGCCCTCTCCGAGATGGGCGACAAGATCAGCGCCGGGGAGAAGAGCGACATCGAGGCCAAGATCGCCGCGCTGAAGGACGCGCTCAAGGGCAGCGACATCGAGGCCATCAAGGCGAAACAGGACGAACTGCAAAAGGCCTTCTACGCCGTCAGCGAGAAGATGTACCAGGCGGCGGCCCAGGCCCAGCAGGCCGAGGGCGGCGCGCAGCCGGGCCCGGACGCGGGCAATGCCGCCTCCGGCAACGGCCCCGATGACAACGTCGTGGACGCCGATTACAAAGAAGTCTAACGCTTTCCGGGAACCGCCACACGAAGGCGCAAAGGGGCGGGCAAAAGCCCGCCCCTTGCCCCGGTTAAAAAGCAAAGGGAGAGAGTATGGCAGACAAACGCGATTATTATGAAGTCTTGGGCGTCTCCAAATCGGCTTCGGACGACGACATCAAAAAGGCCTACCGCAAGCTGGCCAAAAAATACCACCCCGACCTCAACCCCGACGACAAAGAGGCCGAGGAGCATTTCAAAGAGGTCAACGAGGCGTACGAGATCCTCAGCGACAGCCAGAAGAAGGCCCGGTACGACCAGTTCGGCTTTGCCGGGGTCGACCCCAACTACGGCGCGGGCCAGGGCGGCGGCTTCGGCGGCTTTGGCGGCGCGGGCGGCATCGACCTGGACGATATCCTGGGCTCCATGTTCGGCGGCGGCTTCGGCGGCTTTGGCGGCGGCGCGTCCTCGCGGCGGCAGAACCCCAACGCCCCCCGGCGCGGCGCGGACATCCGCGTCAGCCTGGTGCTCACCTTCATGGAGGCCGTCCACGGCTGCACCAAGCGCGTCACCGTCACCCGGCAGGACACCTGCCCCGATTGCGGCGGCACCGGCGCGGCCAAGGGCACCAGCCCCGAGACCTGCCCGGACTGCCACGGCTCCGGCGTGGTGACGGTGCAGCAGCGCACGCCCTTCGGCGTCATGCAGTCGTCCCGCCCCTGCACCCGCTGCGGCGGCAAGGGCCAGATCATCAAGACTCCCTGCGCCAAGTGCCACGGCACGGGCAAGGTGGCCGGCAAAAAACAGGTGGAGGTCACCGTGCCCGCGGGCATCGATGACGATCAAAGCCTGCGCCTGTCGGGCCTGGGCGACGCGGGAGCCAACGGCGGCCCCGCGGGCGATCTCATCGTCATCGTCACCGTGCGCCCGGACGCCATGTTCGAGCGCGACCGCTACGACGTCCATGTCACCGTCCCCATTACCTACAGCCAGGCCGTCATGGGCGCCGAAGTGGTGGTGCCCACCATCGACGGCAAGGTGCAGTACACCGTGCCCGAGGGCACCCAAAGCGGCACCACCTTCCGCCTGCGCGGCAAGGGCATCCAGTACGTCAACGGCCGCGGCCGGGGCGATCAGTACGTCCGCGTGGAGGTGGAGATCCCCAAAAAGCTCACCCGCGCCCAGCGCGAGGCCCTGAAGGCTTTCGAGGAGACCCTCAAGGACGAAAACTACGAAAAGCGCAAGGGCTTTTTCAAAAGCCTGAAAGAAAAATTCGGCGGCTGACGCCAAGAAACAACCAGGGACGGCCAAAAGGCCGTCCCTGGTTTGCGTCTCAGGTCCCGTTCTCCTGCGGAGGCGGCCATTGGCCGCCCATACAACGATCCGCCCCCTTTTCAACCCTTTCTGACGTCCGCCCCCCTGGCTCTTCAGCTTCCCTTGTGGTATGATAATATCAAACAAGATCACGTGATCCGCGGCGGACAGGAGGAAGACTCTATGGGGAAGGAAATGAAATACGGCGCGTTATGCGGCGCTGGTGCAGGATTGCTTTTTTTTGTTATGCGCACACTCCTCCACAACAGTTGGCTGGCGTTTGGGCTGTGTCTGCTGTTGCTGCTTGCCGGCCTTTTGCTGGTGAACCGCACGTTAAAAGGAAATTCGTGTTCTTCCGCCGCTGAAAAAGGGGAGCAGACTCCGGCAGCGCACAGACCGCTCGCAGCAGCCACGCTGGCAAAGGCACAGGCTTCTTTACAATGCATCAAAACCTCGATCACCGCGATGCGGGATCCTGCGGTCCAAAAGGAAGCGGAGGACTGTAGCCGTCTTTGCCAGACGATCCTGCAGGCGGCGGTGGAAAACGGGGACCAGGAAAACAAGCTGAACAACTTTTTCAACCACTATCTGCCCATGTTTGAACAAACGCTGGACAACTATGTCAAATGCGAAGCGGCGGGCGTTCTGCCGGATACCACGGTCCAGGAGCTGAAAGAGTTTTTGGACGTAATGGAAAATGCGATGGTCAAGCTGAAAGAGACTGTCTACACGGGTGACATGGATTGCCTCTCCCTAAATATGGACATCTTAAAAACGCTGTATCAACAGGACGGCCTGCTGGACGATGGCCTTTCCGTATCGCAAGAGAAGGGGGGCCTTTCATGAATACGATGCGGACGGTTCGGCTGTTCTTCGCCGGCATCACCACCTTTCTGGTATTGGCCCTGCTGGGGATCACGCTCGGGGTCCCCGCCGCAGAGCCCAAGGCCGCGGGCACGCAATATGCGATGAAAGGGGAAAAAACACCGCAAACCGTTTCCTTTACAAATGCCGAATTCCTGGATCAGATGGAGGCCCAATTGGGACACGAATGCCTTTACCGCGGCAGCTTTTCCGAGCGGGGCATTTTTGTGGATTGGGCGGTGTTCGATGACACGCAGGATGGAAAACTGAACGCGCCGATAAAGGTGGCCGCCTACAGCACGGTAAAAGACGGCGCCGCACAGGCGCTGCGTTTTTGGGGTTACCGGCAGGACGCCGCTAAGGGAATCACCGAAGATAAAGCCCTTTTGGCGGCGCTGCAAATGTGGGGTCCCATGGATCTGCAGGGAATGGAAGAGCTCAGAGACCGGGCGAAAGACCGAGAACTCTATTCCCAATATTTCCCCGAGGACCCTCCGCGAGAGGAGGCGGCGATCCCCGGGTGGGAGCTTGTAGAGCAGAACCACAAAATCACACTCTATCTCCGAGGGGATACGTTGCAGCCCACAACACTGGATGCCTGCCCGTGGGAAAGCAATTATCCCTTTGCCGTGGAAGAATTGTTAAAAGGGCAGATCAAACAGTTGAATCGGGAGTACCGGCATGAGGAACTGGCCGCGCAGCTGAGCGCCTTTGCCGCCGAGCATCCGCAGCAGGAGGATCCTTTCTTCCAGGAAGCGCAGGCGTTGACCGAACGGGCGGCCTTGCTGGAGAGCCGGTGTGAAATCGACCGCACAGTACCTTCGCAGCCGATTTTTCACGATCCAAAGGTGACGGGCATCACGGACACCATCCATTTTGCGCCGCGGCTCACCAGCGCCGGCGTCAGCGCGGAAGGGGGCTTTTTGGGGGCTGCGGAGGTGCCGTTTCAAAAGGTGGTCCTACAAATAGGCGGTTCTCAGCTCACGATCCCCGGCCTGCCCGCAAAGGTGACACGGAAGGAGGACGGGGCCTTCTTAAACGCAAACGACCGGCTGCTCTATGACGAGGAAACACAGCGGGCGGTTTATCAGGCTGAAAAGGTGACGGTGCGGTTTCTTGGCCCCGGGGATACCCTGTTGCGGGAGTACCCGTGGAGCCAACAAGAAAAAACGGCCTTTGACACATTATACGAGCTGTTCCACCTCAAAGAAATAATCTATCAGCGCCTGCATTATTATCCACTGCTTTTGGAGGCGTGAGCCCAAAACTTTTGCAGGAGAGTGCCCGCAAACGCTTTCCTTCGTTCGCAGCGGCGGCCATTGGCCGCCGCCTTTTCGCGTCCGCGCACCGCCAATTTTGGGGGACGATCTTTGGCCGCTTTCGCCAATACCCATTTCCGCTTGTTTGTGGTATGATAGTCCCAGAAGGGCGGGGGAGAGCATGGAAGAGAAAACCCACTGGGGCTGTCTTGTTTGGATGATTGCGCCGCTTAGCCTGTTCCTCTTTTTATACTTACAATTTGAAAGTCTAGAACTAGCATGGAGTTTGACGGCGGGGATCGTAATGGTGGCTGTTGTGGTATGGATGGTGACGCTGTGCTTTACTTCCCCGGGTAATGGAAATAAGCCGGCATCAACACCTCCTGCCAGGACGCCTCCGCCGCCCGTCCCGTCCCACACGCCCATCCAGCACATCGAGACCATGATCGCGGCCCTGCAAGACCCGGCAGTGCAGAAAGAGGCGCAGGACTGCGCCGTGCTGTGCCGGGAGCTCCTGGACGCCGCCGGGCAAAACGAAACCGTGCGCGGCAAGCTGGACAACTTCTACCACCATTATCTCCCCATGTTCGAGCAGATGCTGGAAACCTACGCCAAATGCGAGACGGCGGACGTGGTGCCGGAATCGCTGACGCCGCAGCTGACGGCGTTTTTGGACACCATGGAGGCCGCC
>CATXYA010000217.1 GCA_958403605.1 uncultured Oscillospiraceae bacterium | reverse complement strand
TGCCCGCCGCCTCTTCCGGCAGGGTGACTTCGGCGCGGCACCACAGGTATTCCCAGGTATGCCCCCAGGCCATCCCCTCGGCCACCGGGGCAAACGTCCCCTGCGCGGCCTCGTCCGGCGTAAGGTGCTGCATGGTGAAAAAGCCGTCGAACTGGATGGTCCCGGCCGGGCGGTAAAAATCGCTGGCCAGCACGCGCTGCCAATGGGCCAACCGGTCCTTGTACTCGGAATGAAGCAAAGACATGGAGTATTCCCCCTCAAAAGATATGTGGCGTAGAAAGGCTTCCCGGCACTGGAAAGTGGATTTGCAATATGATACAATTTAAATGGTATCCGGAAAGTCTCCTCGAGCATAGCATACAGGACGCCGCCCGGATGCACAATTCACAAATCCGTAAATTATTGACAAAATTTCGATGTTGTCCCGCCCGGCGGCACGGGGAAAGGGCCAAAGCGCCCGGCCGACAGCAACGCGCCTCCTGCCAGTTTACCGGGGCGCGGGATAAAAAGGAAGAAGCTTATGCAGAAAGTGACCCGTTTTTGGCAGAATCTGCGCCTGCGCGCAAAATTTTTGCTGATCCTGCTCATCGGCATCGTGCCCGTCGGCATCACCACCATCGCGGTCCTCCAGATCCCGCTCAGGACTTATGATCAGCAGCTCTACAAAAGCAGCGCCCAGATGATCTCGCTCTTTGCGGAGCAGATCCAAAACGAGCTGAAGGGCTACGAGGACATCAGCTACCGCATCCTGACGGACAAGACCCTGCAGGAGAACCTGTCCACCATGAAGGATGCCGCCCCCGGCACGCTGGAGTGGATCACGGCCCAAACGGAGGTCGCCAGCCGGGTGGCCTACTACAGCCTGTGGTTTTCCAACGCCGTCAGCTTCCAGCTGAAAACCATCCGCGGCAACTCTTACAATCACTTTTTTGAAGTGTCCTCCGGCAGCAACGAATTGACGGAGGAACGCATCGCCGCCGCGGCCGGCCACCGCGGGCGCTTTGTCTGGCTGACCGAGGAGGGGACGCCGTCCCGCCTGTTTCTGGTGCGGGAGATCCGGGAAATGGAGGATATGGACCTGGATACCCTGGGCTATCTGCTGATCGAAGTGGATTTCCCCGCCCTGGTAAAACAGTACAGCCGCAGCATGGCACAGATGGGCGTCCAGCCGCGGTGCGCCGTTTACAGCGACGGCATCTGCCTGGATGCCAGCGACGAGGCCATCGCGTCCCTGGGCGTGGGCGAGGACGGCCACACCTATATGAAGCTGGACGGCCAGCCGGTGCTGTGCGTGCGCTACACGGCCAGCAATGGCATGAAGTATGTGACGCTGGTGGATTACAGCAGCATCAGCACCACTACGCTGGCGGCGGTCAGCGTCACCATCCTGTGCATCCTTGCGGCAACGATTTTGATGCTGAGCATCAGCACCGGGCTGATCAACAACATTTTAAACCATCTGCAGGTCCTTTTGCAAAAATTTGACGATTTTGCCATCACCGGGGAGCCCATCTCCCCCCACAACAGCCCCTATCAGAAGCGGCTGGATGAGATCGGCGACCTGCACCGCGCCTTTGACTGGATGACCCGCGAGTGGACCCGCGCCAACCGTGAAAAAGAAGAGCAGCGGCAGCTTTTGCAGGAAAAGCAGATCCAGCAGCTGCGCGCCCAGATCCGGCCCCACTTTCTGTATAACACCCTGGAATCCATCTACTGCCTGGCCCAGAACCTGGGCGATCAGCGCATCGCCGTCATGACGCATTCCCTGGGCAAGCTGCTGCGCGCCTCCCTGAACGACAAGCGGGACGTGATCACCGTCGGCGAGGACCTGCAGGTCGCCCGTGATTACCTGAGCATCCAGCAGATCCGCTACGGCGAGCGGCTGCAGGTGGAATATGACCTGCCCCAGGATCTTCTGCCCTGCCGCATCCCGGCCATGACCATCCAGCCGCTGGTGGAAAACGCCATCCACCATGCCGCTGAAAAGATGCTGGACACCTGCGTCATCCGCATCAGCGCCGCCACGGTGGCAGACGGCGTGGAGGTCACTGTGCAGGACAACGGCCCCGGCACAGACGAGGACATCCTTGCCAAGCTGGAAAGCGGCGAAGTGCAGCCGGAGGGGCTGGGCATCGGCATGCGCAACATCCACAAGCGCATCCAGTACGCCTTTTCCGACCAATATGGGCTGCGGGTCCACAGCGGGGAAGGCAAGACACAGATCATCGTTCATCTGCCGGACACCCGCCCGGCCCCCTTGGACAATGCGTGAAAGGAACGGAGGAGAAGGTCATGTATAAACTGCTGTTGGTGGATGATGAACCCATCATCCGCGAAGGGCTGCAGCGGCTCATCGACTGGGAGAAGCTGGACTTGAAGCTGACGGCCTCCTGTCCTGACGCCATCGCGGCGCTGGACAGCATGACCGACGACATGCCGGACATTCTGCTGACAGACATCTGCCTGCCGGGCATGACCGGGCTGGAATTGATCCAGCGCGCGGCGGCGCTGCACCCCATGCTGCAAACGCTGGTGCTCTCCGGCTACGATACCTTTCAGTACGCGCAGCAGGCGCTGAAGTACGGCGTCGTCGAATATTTGCTCAAGCCCTGCGGCCAGCAGGAGCTGGAAGAGGCGCTGCTGCGCGCCTGCCATGCCGTGGACCGGCAGCGCCAAAAGGTGCTGTATCTATACGAGGAACGCCGCCAGCGCATCCAATCGCTGGTGGACAGCTGCAACGCCCTGCGGGAGAGCGGCCTGGATGACGAGCAGCTCAAAAAGCAGGTGGGAGAGCTGGTGAAGACGGTGGAGGACCCCAGCCTGCTGCAGGAAACGCTGATCGCGGTGGTGACCGGCTGCATGGGCGCCGGACAGGCTGAGTGGGGCATGAACATCATCACCGACGCCATGCAGGACCGCAAGTCTCTGGAAGAGCTCATCGCGCGCAGCCTGCTCAGGCTGCGCACTTCGGGCGGGACCGCCCGAAGTAATGATTTTGTGCAGCAGATGATCGCCTACATGAACGCCCATTACGCCGACGAGTCGCTCTCCTTACAATATTTAGCGGATAAAGTGGTTTATATGAACGCGGACTATATCGGCCGGGAGTTCACCCGCGCCGTGGGCCAGAAGTTCAGCAGCTATCTGCTGGGCATCCGCATGGAGCACGCCAAGCTATTGATGCGCCGCGACCCCTCACTGCACAGCTATGAGATCGCAGAAAAGGTGGGCCTGGGGGACAATCCCCACTATTTCAGCCAGCTGTTCCGCAAATATACCGGCACAACGCCCAAGGAGTACCGCCGCCTGCTGGACGGGCAGGGGGAGGGCGCGGTGCAGGGCGAAACGCCTTCATAAACAGAAAGCCGCAGCGGAAGCTGCACCGCCTGAAAAATGTCGATTACAGCCAGAACGGCGCTTATTTCATCACCATCTGCACCAAAGACCGCTAGGGGCGGCGTTGCCTACAGGATGTGGTGCGCGGGTCCAAACCGGTGACCGCACGGGATCATTACACAGTATCAAAAAGGATCTCGATCCAAGGCCAAAGAAGGGAAGAAAGCCCCTTTCTTTGGCCTTTTTAGCGCGCTGACGGAGGGGGAAGGATAAAAAGCAGAGCGACAAACCCGAAAAAACGCACAAAAAAATCAGAAATATGAATTAAGTTTTGGAAAAGTCTCCGCTATAATGGGGACAACACAAATCAATGGAGGTGCTTCCCCAGTGAAAAAGAAGAAAGTAATCGCTACCCTGTGTGCCGGATTGATGATGGCTGGCATCGTTACCGGCTGCGGCGCTGCCCCCAGCAGCACGCAAAACAGCACCGGCACGACCAGCACGCAGGCCGCGTCCGGCGCTGCCGGCACGGACGGCAAGACCACCCTAAACGTTCTGTGGTGGGGCTCGCAGACGCGCCATGAGATGACGACGACCATGCTGGAAAAGTTCGAGGAGCTGAACCCGGATATCGACGTGGTCATGGACTACTCTGACTGGGACGGCTACTGGACCAAGCTGCCCGCCCAGGTGGCAGGCGGCCAGACGCCCGACGTGTTCCAAATGGACTACGCCAAGCTGGCGCAGTACGTGGAGAACGGCGTCACCGCCGATCTGAGCGGCTACATTGCCGACGGCACCCTGGATATGAGCGACGTGGACCAGAACATTCTGGACTCCGGCACGGTGGACGGCAAAACCTACGCGATCTCCACCGGCACCAACGCTCCGGTCATGCTGTACCGCAAGGATGTTTTGGACGATTTGGGCCTGACTCTGCCCATGAACCCCACCATGTCCGAGTACACGGAGATCTCCAAAAAGGTCTACGAAGCCACTGGCCTGCGTGATACCTTCGTGACCAGCTGCTCCGCCGACAACCTGCGTTTCACTCTGCGCAACTACGGCATGAACCTCTACAACGAGGATGCTTCCGCGCTGGGCTTCGACGATCCGAAGTACCTGGTGGACATGTGGCAGCTGGCTGTGCAGTCTCAGAACGAGGGCTGGGGCCTGATGATCGGCGAAGAGACCGCCACCACCGCCTTTGACTCCATGATCTCGGATTCCTGGAGCCGTTACC
>CATXYA010000216.1 GCA_958403605.1 uncultured Oscillospiraceae bacterium | reverse complement strand
AACATGGTCTTTTTGACCTTCTCGATGAAGCTTGTTTTCTGCAAAGCCGCCATGACCGCCATAAACCCGGCGATCATGATGACGTTTTTGTCCACGAAGCCCGCGAAGGCCTCGGACATGGTGGCGCAGCCCGTCAGCACCAGCAGCACGCAGGCGATGAGCGGCGGTGCACCGAAGGCGAATTTGTCGGACACGATCATGACGATCATGCCAATGACGATGACTAATGTGATGACCATGGTAGTTGTCAAGATTTTTCACTCCTTAATCGTTTGCATTCCAATAAAATGATGGTTCCAAACAAAAATACCGCTGAGATCCCCTTTTTTCCGCGTCTTCCCTCCCGTTCGCTGCATTTTTGAGCCGGGGCCCCGGGCCCCGGCGCTTTTCTTTTCCGGGCGCTCAGCCCTCGATCTTCAAAGAGCCGTCCGGCCGGCGCGAGAATTTCTTCAAAAACGCCCAGGCCAGCTCCAGCTGCCGCAGATCCAGCGCGTGAGGCATGCGCTTGGCCAGTACCAGCTCATACAGCACCGGTGCGCCCGCGTCACAGCTGTGCCAGCGGTGGCACAAAAAGCGTTCGTCGTCCCCCAGGTAGCAGTTCTCGTCCCCCACGAGGCCCGATTCATAGGGGCCCGTGGGCGCGTAAGGCGCCGGGGACACGGGGATGTTGTTGTACTTTTTCCAGTAATCGAAGGTCTCCAGGCAGGCAAAGGTGTCCTTGGCCGGGTCCAGCGGCCATTTGCCGTCCAGCAGGCCCGCGTTTTGCAGGATGGGCATGCGGTAATCATAGGCGGCCTTTTTCGCGTCCGCGTACTGCCGGGTGCGGGACACCCCGTCCGAGAGCACGTCGGGCTGCTGGTAGCTCATGTTCATGGCCTTCAGGTTTTTCCACATACCCGTGGCCGTGGTCAGGTAGCCGGAATGGAAGCCGTTGCAGGGGGCTGCCGCCGCAAAAATATCCGGGTAGGCGCTGGCCATGGCGTTGGTCATCATGCCGCCCATGGAAAAGCCGGAGAGATAGATGCGCGTCTCGTCCACGGCGTAAGCGGCCTTCATGTGCTCGATGAGCGCCAGCACGAAGGCCTGGTCGCTGGGCTGGTTGGGGTCGTCCCAGATGTTCCACGCCTTGCCCTGGGCGGGCTTGGGGTAGACGACGAGGAAGTTCTCCTTGTCGGCGATGTCGTGCCAGCCGCTTTGCTCGGCGCCGTACAGGGGCACACAGCCGATGCCGTGAAAGTAGAACAGCAAAGGCGCCTTTTCCTTGCTGCCGCGCAGCTGCGGCGGCACATATTCGTACCAGGTGTGGGCGTAGCCGCCGTTCACCCCCAGGCTGCTGTCGGCCACGTGGGCCACAAAGCCGCGCTGGGTGAAGTTGGTGCGCCGCTGGTAGGTGCCATCGGTGTCGTTGGACCAGCGCCGCGTCTCGCTGAACAAATGGTCCCAGGCAAAGGCAAGCTCCGCCGCAGACACGGGGCGCGGGGAGACGACGTGCCGCACGTTGGGGTTTTGGGGGCTGCTGTACTGGACGGCGTGGCCCACGGCCTCACCGGGGCAGGCCGCCGTGCCGTTCACCGCTTCCAAATACCGGCGGGCCGCCGCGTCCTGCCCGCACAGGTAGGCCACCTGGGGCGCCCCGGCGCCCTGGGGCACCGTGTAGCCCGCGGGCAGGCCCGCCAGCAGGATGCCCGCCGTGTGCAGCGGGTCCTTGGCGCTCATGGTCAGGGCCATGGCCGAGGCTGCCGGGGTGGCGGCCAGGTAGAAGATCATGCCGATGAAGCCGCCCACGCCGCCCCGGCCCTTGGGCAGGGCCATAAAGCAGCGGGAGAAAAAGGCCGTGTCGTCCTCACGGGCGGGGTCGGCGGTATAGTTCCAGCCCTCGGGGCGGGGGCTGGGGAACGCCAGGATGAAGTGCTTTTCCTCGGCCAGCTTGTCCAGGCCGTAGGCTGTCATGGCCTCCCGGGCGGATCGCTCGCCCCCGCGCTCCCGCAGAAACAGCACCACCTGGGTCTGCTTTGCGTCCGGGCAGCCCGAGGCGGGCACGTAGACGTACATGTCCCGGTCGGCGCCCTCCTGGATGTCGATGGTGTTTTCGGGCACGTTGGCATTGGCCTGCCTGCCCGGTACCTCTTCGCGGATCAGCTGCCCGCCGAAGGGCGAAAACGCGCAGATCTCATTCATGTTGTCGATCATGAGGCTCCTCCTTTTATCTGCGGGACCGCGGACGGCCCCGTGGTGTTTGATGGTTCGGGTCCCGGCTGGGCCGGGGCTTCCGGGATGAAGTCCACTTGTTTCCCGCCGTCCGGGCGGCGCCAGCGTCGCAAAAGCTCCCAGGCCGCGCGGCTCTCGTCATGCACGGCCCCGTGGGGCATGTCCCGCAGCACCGTCAGGCTCACCCGGGGGCGGCCCCCGGTGTCGTGATACACGTAGGCCGTCAGGCGCTCCCCCTCAGCGTAGCCGCGCTGCGGTGTGTAGTGGTTTTCCACCGTGTACACCGCGTCCGGCGCAAAGGCGGGCGTGTCCTGCCCGGTGGGGCGCGCCGCGCAGCCGTTGGCTGCCAGCAGCTGCCGCAGCAGCGGCGTCTGCCCGGCGGCGGGGGCCGCGGGATCGTTGTCGCCCGCGTAGACAAAGCAGGGCATTTCATAGCCGCCCGCGGCAAGGCCCGCGTCCACGGCGCCCTCCGCCAGCCCGTCCGGGGGAAGGCCCGCCAGCAGCTGCGCCGTGGGGGCTGCGGGCGCGTTCCAGGGCGAGAGGGCCGCAAACAGCTGCGGCCAGCGCGTGCCCACCTCGCGGGCGATCATGCCGCCGTTGGAAAAGCCCGTCAAATAGACGCGCGTGCGGTCGATCTGGCAGCGCGCGGCCAGCTGCTCGAGTATCTGCCCGAACACGCCGCCGTCCCGCTCCAGGTACCAGATGTTCTCCGGCGAATCCGGCACGGCCAGGATGAATTCCCGCGTCTCGTCGGCCAGCTCGGCCCAGCCGTTTTTCTGGGCGAACATCCAGGCGGGCTCCCCGCGGCCATGCACGCTGAACACCAGCGGCAGCCCGGCGGCCTGCGCCGCGTCCAAGCCCTTCGGCACGTGGACGTAATAGCCGTACGCGCGGCCCCGGTACAGCGCCGTGTGGCGGGCAAAGCCGCCCGCCTGCTCCAGCGCCTCCGGGCGCAGCAGCGGCGCCAGCCTGCCGTCCGGCCCGTCCTTCCAGCGGATGACCGTGGCGAACAGCCGCCGCCACAGCGTTTGGGCCAGCGCGGGCGCCGGGGCGAACGCCCCCACCGATACGCGCACCTGCCGGGCCGCGTTCTCCGGGTGTTCGTACACCGCGGCGGGGATGCCGTCAAAGGCCGCCTCCCGCGGCGTCTGCGCCGTGCCGCAGCTTTGGCGGAAGTAATCCGCCGCCTGCCGGATGGCCTGCGCGCCGCCGTTCAGCAGCCACAGGCACACGGGAAGCTCCCGGTTGCGCACCGGGCGGGCGGGGCGGACGCCGGGCACCAGCCAGTGGTCGGAGAGGGCGTCTGCCCGGCTGTAATCGCCGGGCGCGTCGTTCACCAGCGCGGCGGCGGCGAAATGGTTGGGGTACGCGGCCAGCGTGTCCCCGGCGAACACGGCGCCCTCTTCGTAGCCCACCAGATAGAGCAGCGTCTCCCAGCACCATAAAAAGCCGGCGCGGCCCGCCAGGCTCTTGCCGCTCCTGGTGGGGAATTGGTTTTTCGTCTCCGCGTAAAGCTCCGGCAGCAGGCTGGTTTTTTCAGCCGCCCAGCCCTGCGGGGCCAGGGGCAGCACCAGCACCGCGCCCGCAGCCTCCGCCACGGCCTGCCAGCCCGAGGCCACGGCAAAGCGTTCAGCTGCCGCCGGCGAAACGGCGTCCCGCTGCGGCGCGCAGACATAAATCGTGGGCACGGGGTCGTAAGCCGCTTTGGTGGAAATGTAGGTGTACAGCGCGTGCCGCTTTGAGATCGGTCCCATCTTTACGCCTCCGCTTTTTATTGCTTTATACATAAAAAAATTCATCTTCATGATGATGTTGCGGGCTTCGACAGTTCCTTCTGCCAGCGGGCGAGCGTTTTCTGCACGTCCCAAAACAGCGTCTCCCCGCCGAAGCTGCCGGATTTGGAGATAAGGTTCCACTGCCGCCCCTGATAACAGAATTGGGAAAGCACCACGCCCGGCGCCACCTCGCACAGTGGGCGCAGCACCGAGACGCCCAGCTGGTGCATGAGCCCCAGCAGCGAATCGCCGCCCATGATGAACACCGTGCTGCCGATGCCGCGGGCAAACAGCCGCCCCACCAGCGAGCCCAGCGTCGTCAGCACCTGCACGCGGTTTTGCTCCTGCTGGGCGGCGTCCTCGCCGCTGTCCGCGCCGCCGGTGTCCAGCACCACCAGGTCGTGGCTTTCCGCCGCCGCCAGCACCGCGTCCGCCAAGGCCTCGGCCCCGGCGCTGCGCGCCCAATCCGGCGACAGCTTCTGCGCCCGCGTCAGCGTGAAGCGGGGCGCGCCCGCATCCTCGGCGGCTTGGCACTGGGCCAGCGACACGGGGTTGATGCTGCCGCAGGCCACCAGCAGCCGCTCCCCGATGACGGCGGGCGGCGGCGCCTCGCAGAGCAGGCGCA
>CATXYA010000215.1 GCA_958403605.1 uncultured Oscillospiraceae bacterium | reverse complement strand
ATTTTGAAGATGCTGTACCGCGAAAATGAAATTTTGATCTTCGACGAGCCCACGGCGGTGCTGACGCCGCAGGAGATCGACGAATTGATGAAGATCATGAAGGAGCTTGTCAGCGAGGGCAAGAGCATCTTATTCATTACCCACAAGCTCAACGAGATCAAGCAGGTGGCTGACCGCTGCACCGTGCTGCGCAAGGGCAAGTACATCGGCACGGTGGACGTGGCCGCCACCAGCAAAGAGCAGATGAGCGAGATGATGGTGGGCCGCAAGGTGAAGCTGAGCGTGGACAAGACCGATGCCGCGCCCGGCGAGGCGGTGCTGTGTGTGCGGGACGTGTGCGTGCGCTCGAAGCACGGCACCAAAAATGTGGTGAACCATGTGAGCTTCGACGTGCGCAAGGGCGAGATCGTGTGCATCGCGGGCATCGACGGCAACGGCCAGACGGAACTGGTCTACGCCCTGACGGGCCTGGTGCAGCCGGATTCCGGCACGGTGACCATGCAGGGGAAGGACATCACCCACGCATCCATCCGCCAGCGCAACCGCGGCGGCATCGGCCACATCCCTGAGGATCGGCACCGCCACGGCCTGGTGCTGGATTACAATCTGGCCTACAACCTGGTGCTGCAAAGCTACGATACGCCGCGCTTCTGCAGGAACGGCGTCTTGAAATATGACGAGATCTATCAATACGCCGACGAGCTCATTGGTAAGTTCGACATCCGCTCGGGGCAGGGGGCCAAGACCATCGCCCGCAGCATGTCCGGCGGCAATCAGCAAAAGGCCATCGTGGCGCGGGAGATCGACCGCGACCCGGAGCTGCTGATCGCCGTGCAGCCCACCCGCGGCCTGGATGTGGGCGCCATCGAATATATCCACTCGAAGCTGGTGGCGGAGCGGGACGAGGGCAAGGCCATTTTGCTGGTGAGCCTGGAGCTGGATGAGGTACTGCAGCTGTCTGACCGGATCTTGGTACTCTACGAGGGCGAGATCGTGGCGGACCTGGACCCCAAGACCGTCACGGTGCAGGAGCTGGGCCTTTACATGGCGGGCTCGAAGAGGGAGGCAGTGCAATGAAAAAACAAGACGGCACCCGCGTCCCCCTGACGCAGAAACAGGGGTTCACCAACTTTATGGCCAGCGTGCTGGCCATCGCCTGCGGACTGGCGGCAGGCTTGATCGTTCTGCTGATCTCGGACCCGGCCAACGCCTTCGGCGGTTTCCTCAGCGTGCTCACCGGCGCACTGGGCGATAGGAAGAGCCTGGGCCAGGTGTTCTATTCGGCGACGCCCATCATTTTGACGGGCCTGTCCGTGGGCTTTGCCAACAAGACCGGCCTGTTCAATATCGGCGCGCCGGGGCAATTTATTGTGGGCGCCTATGTGGCGGTGCTCATCGGTGTCAAATGCACCTTTTTGCCCGGCCCCTTGCTGTGGATCGCGTGTCTGCTGGGCGCCATTGCGGCGGGCGCGCTGTGGGGCGCAGTGCCCGGCGTGCTGAAAGCGCTGTGCAACGTGAACGAGGTCATCGCCTGCATCATGATGAACTACATCGGCATGTACGGCGTCAACTTCCTGACTACGCTGACCATGTATGATTCCCTGAAAAACCAATCCGTGCCCGTGGCCGACAACGCCAACGCGCCCAAGCTGGGCCTGGATCTGATCTTCCGCTCCGGCTCGGCGGCATCCAGCGTCAACGCGGGCATTTTTGTGGCGGTGCTGGCGGGCATCGTGATGTATTACCTGCTGGAAAAGACCAGCTTCGGATATGAGCTGAAGGCCTGCGGCTACACCCGCGACGCGGCCAAGTACGCGGGCATCAACGAGACGCGCAGCATTGTGCTGTCCATGGTCATCGCAGGCGCGCTGGCCGGGCTGGGCGGCGCCTGCCTGTACCTGGCGGGCGCGGGCAAGGGCATCGAGGTGGTGGACGTGCTGGCGGCCGAGGGCTTCAACGGCATCCCCGTGGCGCTGCTGGGGCTCAACAACCCTATCGGCATCATTTTCTCCGGTATCTTTATTGCGTATCTGACCCAGGGCGGCTTCCAGATGCAGCTGTACGGCTTTGCGCCGCAGGTCATTGATATCATCATCGCCGTCATCATCTACTTCTCCGCCTTTGCCCTCATCCTGCGCCAGTTTGTGAAGCGGCGCACGGAGAAAAAGCAGGCGCGAGCTGAAAAGAAGCGGGAAGGGGGGAAGGACGCGTGAATACGGTTTACTTCCTGGTCCAGCAGATGATGTTCTTCTCCATCCCCCTGCTGGTGGTGGCGCTGGGCGGCATGTTCAGCGAGCGCAGCGGCGTCGTCAACGTGGCGCTGGAAGGCATCATGATCATGGGCGCCTTCTCCAGCATCCTGTTTATCAACATCATGCAGGAGGCCGCGCCCGGCATGCCGCCGCAGCTGCTGTTGCTGCTGGCGATGCTGGTGGCCGCGGTGGTGGGGGTCTTGATCTCGCTCACCCATGCGTACGCCTCTATCAACATGAAGGCCGATCAGGTCATCAGCGGCACGGCCATCAATATGTTCGCCCCGGCCTTTGCCATCTTTGTGGCGCGCATGATCCGCACTGTGCAGCAGATCCCGTTCTCCAACACCTTCCGCATCACCAAGGTGCCCGTGCTGGGCGATATCCCGGTGCTGGGGCCGCTGCTGTTCCAAAATACGTATATCACCACCTATCTGGGCTTTGTCATCTTCGCGGTGTCCGCGGTGGTGCTGTACAAGACGAAGTTCGGCCTGCGGCTGCGGGCCTGCGGCGAGCATCCCCAGGCGGCGGATTCCGTGGGCGTCAATGTCTATCGCATGCGCTACATCGGCGTGGCCCTTTCCGGCGCGCTGGGCGGCATCGGCGGCCTGGTGTTCGTCATTCCCACCTCCACCAACTTCAACGCCACGGTGGCCGGCTACGGCTTCCTGGCGCTGGCGGTGCTGATCTTCGGCCAGTGGAAGCCCGGGCGCATCTGCTTTGCGGCGTTCTTCTTCGGCCTGATGAAAACCATCGCCTCGTCCTACTCCGGCATCCCCTTGCTGAAGGACCTGGGCATCCCGTCGGACATCTACAAGATGATCCCTTATATCATGACGCTGGTGGTGCTGGCGTTCAGCAGCAAAAACTCGCAGGCGCCCCGTGCCGAGGGCATCCCCTACGACAAGGGCAGCCGCTGATCGATGTGCGAAATACAAAAGGAGGGCAGGGCGCACGCTCTGCCCTCCTGCGCTTTTACAAAGGAGAATGGCTATGAGAATGTATGATATCATTGCGAAAAAGCGGGACGGCGGGACGCTGACCGGGGAGGAGATCCTGTTTGCGGTGAACGGCTTCACCGATGGCTCTGTGCCCGATTACCAGATGAGCGCCCTCCTGATGGCCATCTATCTGCGTGGGATGGACGCGCAGGAGACGGCTCAGTTGACGGCGGCCATGGCCCATTCCGGCGATCTGGTGGACCTGTCGGCCATTGCGGGCGTCAAGGTGGATAAGCACTCCACCGGCGGCGTGGGCGACAAGACCACGCTGGTGGTGACGCCTATCGTGGCGTCCTGCGGCGTCAAGGTGGCGAAGATGAGCGGGCGCGGCCTGGGGCATACTGGCGGCACGCTGGACAAGATCGAAAGCGTGCCCGGCGCCACGGTGACGCTGACGGAGCAGCAGTTTTTCGACCAGGTGAACCGCATCGGCCTGGCGGTCATTGGCCAAAGCGGCAACCTGGCGCCCGCGGACAAAAAGATGTACGCCCTGCGGGATGTGACGGCCACTGTGTCCAGCATCCCGCTGATCGCCTCCAGCATCATGTCCAAGAAACTGGCGGCGGGCTCCGACTGCATCCTGCTGGACGTGAAGACGGGCAACGGCGCGTTCATGAAGACGCTGGACGATTCCATCCGCCTGGCCGAGGCCATGGTGTCCATCGGCGAGCACAATGGCCGCCGCACGGCGGCGCTCATTACCGATATGGACACGCCGCTGGGCCACAACATCGGCAACAGCCTGGAGGTCATTGAGGCGGTAGAGACGCTGCGCGGCCAGGGGCCGGAGGACTTGACCGCCGTGTGCAAGGCGCTGGCGGCAAAGCTCTTGGAACTGGCGGGCAAAGGGGACGAAGCCGCCTGCCGCAAGCTGGTGGAGGACGCCATCGCCAGCGGCAGGGCGCTGGCGAAGCTGCGGGAGATGATCGTGGTGCAGGGCGGCGACGGCGCCTGCATCGACGATCCGGCGCGCTTTCCGCGGGCGGCCTTTCAGCGGCAGGTGCTGGCCGAGGCGGACGGCTATCTGTATGCGACCAACACGGAGGCCATCGGCATCGCGGCGGTGCTGCTGGGCGCGGGGCGCGAGACGAAGGAGAGCCCCATTGACCCGGCGGCGGGCATCCGTATGGAAAAAAAGGCGGGTGACCGGGTGCGGAAGGGCGACGTGCTGGCCGTGCTGTATGCAGAGGACGAGGCGAAATTCGGCCCGGCGGAGGAAAAATTCCGCGCGGCGCTGACCTTCCGGGACGAGGCGCCCGCACCTATCCCGCTGATCTATGCTCTGGTGGACAAGGACGGCGTGACGCGGCTGTAAAACGGTATCATGTGGGTAGGGAACGCCGTCCCCGGCGTTCCCTACAAGACAAA
>CATXYA010000214.1 GCA_958403605.1 uncultured Oscillospiraceae bacterium | reverse complement strand
GTGTTCGGCCAGCCGGACCGGGCGGCGGCCATCGCGGCCATCCGCACTGCCTGCCAAGAGGAGGACCGCCCATGAGCCAGGGAAAACTGTATTTGAAGCTGCCCAGCTCCCAGGAGGCCAACCGGGATATCGTCTATATGATGGTGCCGCTGCTGGTGATGGCGTGTTATCTGTACGGCGCGCGCCCGGCGGTGATGTGCCTGATCGCCATGGTGACCGCCGTGGTCAGTGACTTTTTGGTGGCCTGGCTGCGCGGCACCCAGCGGGACCGCACCGATAATGGCAGTGTGCCCGCGGCGCTCATCATGACGATGCTGCTGCCGGCCACGGTGCCCTATTACGTCATTATCATCGCCACCGTGCTCATTGTTCTGGTGGGCAAGGCCGCCTTTGGCGGGCCGGGGGTGTATCCCTTCAACCCGGCGGCTTTGGGCTACTGCGTGGCCGCCGTGTGCTGGCCCAACCAGGTGTTCCGCTATCCTGCGCCCTATACCGCCATCAGCGTGTGGAACACCCAGGCCGCCGTCATGATGGACGGCCCCTCCCACGCCATGCGCGCGGGCGGCATGCCCAACATCCGCCTGCTTAACCTGGTGCTGGGCAACTACGCGGGCCCCATCGGCGCCACGGCGGCGCTGGTGCTCATTGCCTGCGCCATGTACCTGTGGATGCGCCGGGATATCGACCTCGCCATTCCCGCGGGCTTTTTGCTGGTCTGCTTTTTCATTGCCCTGGTGTTCCCGCGCATCGGCGACGTCAGCTTTTCGCTGCCGCTCAATGAGCAGGTCTACCTGCGCTATCAATCGGTGAAGTACGAGATGCTCACGGGGGCCACGCTGTTCGCCGCCGTCTTTTTGGTGAACGAGCCGGGTACCCGGCCCAAAAACAGCCGGGCCAGCTTCGCCTATGGCGCGCTGATGGGCCTGCTGGCGATGATGTTCCGCTATTACGGCTCTTACGACGTGGGCGTGTGCTTCGCCGTGCTGGCCGCCAATGCGCTGTCCGGCTATCTGGACCGCCTGTTCGCCCCCAAGCGCCATCGAAAGGAGGCCGCCCCCGATGCCTGAACCGCAGAAGCCGACTCCCGAGCAGCAGGCCCTTGCCAAGCGCGTCAAGCGCGACCGCCTGTTTTTGAATAACCCCGTCATCATGCAGGGCCTGGGCCTGGCGCCTCTGGTGGTGGCCGCCTCCAGCCTGAAAAACGCCGTCATTCTGGCGGTGGCGGTTTTGCTGCTGCTCACGCCCACCCGTGTGATCGCGGCCTTTTTATCCCGTTTTTCCGTGTTCCGCTTCCGGGGCCTCACCTACGCGCTCACCGCGGGCGCGGTGTACGTGGGCGTCTGGTTTTTGGTGTGGGCGATGTTCCCCGCGGCGGACGTGGCTCTGGTGGGCATTTACCTGCCCCTGCTGGTGGCCGACCCCATCGTGCTGAAACGGTACGAGCGCCCGCAGCGCGAGCGCATCAAGACCGCGGCCCAAAAGGGTCTTATCACCTCGGTGGGCTACGTGCTGGCGATGCTGCTGACGGCGGCGGTGCGCGAGCTGCTGGGCTCCGGCTGCCTGTACGGCCATCAGGTGCTGCCCTTCGCGGCCTTGCCCATGGCGCAGCTGCCCATGGGCGGCTTTCTGGTGCTGGCGCTGGTCATTGCCACCTGGCGCAGCCTTGCCATTGCGGTGCGCCGCCAAATGAGTTTGGGGGTGAAGACCCAGGCATGAAAGAAGTGCTGCAGTCCCTGTTCCAATTCTTCGTCTACGCCGTGCTGGCGGTCTTTGCGCAAAACGCCGTGTTCACCCGCGCGCTGGGCGTCTCCCGCCTGACGAAGATCGTGGAGGACGGCTCCGATTCCTGGACGCTGGGCATTTTGCTGTGCTGCGTCCAGATGCTCAGCGCGCCGCTGGGCTATTGGGCCAACGATCTCATCGGCTCCTTCACCTATCGCTCGGCGGTGCGCCCGCTGGTGATGGTGGCGTGCAGCGGCGTGGCGTTTTTCCTGGTGCTGGGGGCCGTGGTGGCCCTGCGCAGCGCCGTCAACGCCCGCGCGGCGGTAGCCGCGCTGCCCATGGCGACCTTCAACACCTGTGTGCTGGGCACGCTGCTGGTGTCCGAGAGCCAAAATTTCAATCTTGCCCAAACCATGGGCTTTGCCCTGGGCAGCGGCCTGGGGTATATGCTGGCCATCCAGGTGGTGGCCGAGGGGCGGCGCAAGCTGGATGACGAGCGCGTGCCCGTCATTTTCCGGGGCCTGCCCGTTACCTTGTTGTATATTGCCATTCTCGCGCTTGCCATCTATGGCTTTACCGGCCATACCGTTTCGTTCTAAAGGAGGGGAAGGGCTATGATCGTGCGCACGGTGACACTGGCTGATGCGGATAAATTGTACGCGCTGCTGCGGGAGTTCCACAGCGGCTACCCCGGGCGCGCCCTGTTCGACTCCTATTTTGCCGACGCGCTGGCGCAGCCCCACCGGCGCATCGTCATCGCCTATGACAAGGAGCAGCCTGCCGGCTTTGCCGACCTCCAGGTGCGCGCGGCCCTGGACGTGTGCGCCCCCGTGGGCGTCATCCACGCCTTTTTCGTGCGCGAGGAGTGCCGCCGCAAAGGCATCGGCACCGGGCTGCTGATGAACGTCAACACCTGGTTCCAGCGCGAGGGCTGCGTGGCCGCCAGCGCCGCCTGTGCCCGCGTCAATGTCAACAGCCAAAATTTTCTCGAGCGCCGGGGCTACAACAAGATCCGCTACGGCTTTTGGAAGAAGCTGGAGTGAGGGCAGGCCCGCAGACCCGTCCGTTTGCTTCCGTAGAGGGCGGCCACTGGCCGCCCTTTTTTTCATCTACTTAAAAAGGAAAGGAGCCGCCCCATGCTGCAAGTGCTTCCCGGCGATGCCCCCGGCTGTTTCGTGCTGCAAAAGGACGGCGAAACCATCGGCGGGGCTGTGGTGGAAAACGGCGTTCTGGCCCGCATCGAGGTCGTGCCCCGCTGGCGCGGCAAGGGCTACGGCACCTATCTGATGCGCCGGGTGCTGCGGCAGCTGCCCGCGGAGGCCGCCGCGGCGCCGGACGCCGCCCCCGCGCCCTTTTTGGCAAAGTTCGGCTTGCTGCCCACCGGGCAGGGCTTTGCCCGCCCGCACGAGCCGCAGGTGAACGCCCTGTCCGTGGCGCACGGCTTTTGGCGGGAACATCTGCCCGCGGGCGGCTTCGCCCTGGACGCCACAGCGGGCAATGGGCACGATACCCTGCTGCTGTGCCGCATGGTGGGGGCGCAGGGCCGCGTGGTGGCGCTGGATCTCCAGGCCCAGGCGGTGGAAAACACGGCCCGCCGCCTGCGGCAGGCGGGCATGGAGGCCGTGGGCCGCGCCGTGCAGGACAGCCACGTCCACTTGGCGCGCTACGCCGCCCCCTGCGAAGCGGACGCCGTGGTGTTCAACCTGGGCTATTTGCCGGGGGCCGACCACAGCGTGTTCACCGTGCCCGAGACCACCCTCGCCGCGCTGGACACCGCCCGCACGCTGCTGCGCCCCGGCGGCATCCTCACCGTCTGCGCCTACGCGGGCGGCAAGCAGGGCACCGGCGAGCGCGACGCCGTCCTCGCCTGGGCCGAAGCCCTGCCCGCCGCCTCCTGGCGCGTCGCCATCGAGCGCTTCCAGGCCCGCCAAGGCCTGCCCCCGGTGGCCGTGTGCATCCAAAAACGGGGATAGGCGCAAAACTCCCTCCTTTTCATCCTTTTTTCACAGAGTAATGATATTTTTATCATAAGGTCTTTCTATACTAGAGTCAGAAAAACAAAAACACCATTCCACATGCGATCCAGCCGCCGTCAGCGCGGTGGCCGCAGGAAAAGGAGGAGCTATTATGACCCATAATTGGGAATATGATTATTCGAATCTCTACAACAACGATCCGGCGCAGGGGCCGGTCTCCGGCCCGTCCGCCGGGCCCGCGCCGTCCGTGGAGCGCAGCGACCTGGGCGGCATGGGCGGGCCGGGCGCGCCCACCCCGGGCGGCTACCCGAATTTCCAGCCCCCCAAGAAGCCCAGCAAATGGCCTAAGCGCATCGCCGCGGGCGTGCTGGTGGTGGCGCTGTGCGCCGGGGCCGGGTTCGGCGGCGGGTACCTGGGCGGCATCGCCGCCAGGGGTGCGGGCAAAACGGTGGTCTATCAGGCGCCGTCTTCCACCGCTTCTTCCGGCAACACCAACACCGCGTCCACCGTGCCTACGCCCACCACGGCGGAGGGCATGACGGTGTCCGAGATCGCCAGCAAGGTGGGGCCCAGTGTGGTGGAGGTGCGCACCGAGCAGGTGATCACCAACCCCTACTTCGGCCAGTACGTCCAGGGTGGCGCCGGCAGCGGTGTCATCATCTCCGAGGACGGCTACATCATCACCAATAACCACGTGGTAGCGGGCGCCGAGCAGATCCAGGTGACCACCTCGGATAAGCAGACCTACCCCGCCACGCTGGTGGGCACCGACAGCAAAACGGATATCGCTGTGCTGAAGGTGGAGGCCACGGGCCTGACGGCGGCCGTCATCGGCAATTCCGACGAGCTGGCCGTGGGCGAGTTCGCCCTGGCCGTGGGCAACCCCCTGGGCACCCTGGGCGGCACCGTCACCGACGGCATCGTC
>CATXYA010000213.1 GCA_958403605.1 uncultured Oscillospiraceae bacterium | reverse complement strand
GATGATGTCCGCCACGCTGGAGGTATGCGCCCCCATATGGAGCGCGGCCTCGAATTTTTCAATCTCGCTTTGGGGGAGCTCCGAAAGCAGGCAGGCCAGATGGTTCAGCTCGTCCAGATTTTCATACTCGCCCAGATAGTCATAGAGCCCCAGCACATCGCCGTCAAAGCTGGTGATGAAAAATTCCTCGTAGCGTATGCCGTCCACCCCGATATGTTTTAACAGGGCCTGCACCTCCCGGGGGCTGGTGGGGAATTTCAGCGTTTCTCCTACCAGCTCCCCCTCGTTGTATTTCCCACGGTTGGTGATGTAGGCTTCAAACAGGGAGGGCATATCAGCGCCGCCTCCGGCCCTGGCCCTTGACGGTTAGGATGCCCTCCAGGGTGGTGGCCGTGATCCCCAGTCGCTGGGCCACGGCGATGTCGTTTTTCATTTCCTCAGTAACAGGGGTGCCGCATACCACCAGCACACGGGAGCGCCGGAGCAGATCGCGGGCCATGTCGGTGCCGTCCTTATGCTCCTGGGGCACCGCATCATGGAGGAACAGGGGCAGATACAGCGTGGGGCAGATGGGCGAAAAGCCCGCCTCGTACACGGAGCGGCAGTAGTCCGCCGCCTGCTCCGTCACCTCACAGGGATCGCCGCGCCATGCGGCGGTAATATACGCAAGGGGTCGTTTCATATCGAAAACCTCCAATTCTAAATTGAGTTTCAGGGGTACGGGTCAGCCCTATCCCCCCGCCCTTTCCCATTCATGGGAAAGGGGGCGGCGACGGGGGATATAAACCGCCAGACCCGCGGCGTCGCAAAGTCTGCGACTTTGCGGGGCACCCCATTTGAGGGACGCGGGGGCATGAAAAAGCCTCTGGTCAGGATGGCCAGAGGTTACTCCTTTTCCATATCCACCTTTTTGTCCTCCTTGCCCAGTTCCGGGGGCTGTTTCTCTTTCCACTCGTCCAGCAGGGCCACGATCTGATCCTTCATCTGCCGGGGCGTGGCCTCCTTGCCAAAGTATTTCTCCAGTTCAGCACCAGTAATAATCACGTCACGATCCTCCTTTTTCTTTTCTTCACTCAAAATAGCGTCAATTACATCGGGGTTGAGCTTGTTTTCCTTGTCCAGCTCCCGGAGGCGCTTGGCCTGCCCCTGGGACGGGGAGGACTGCTGGCCCTCAATGGAAACGGCAATATATTTCTGGTGCTTGGCCCGGATGCGGGAAATCTCCACGGCGGGGGTAAAGGACAGCTTGCCCTCGTCCATCGTCTGTTTCAATTCGGGAACAAGGTCATTTAGCCAGAGATACCGCTGGACGGTTTTCACGCTCATGCCGTTGCGCTGGCCGACAGACTCCAACGAGAGCTTTCCGGCGGCCTCGTCATCCCCACGCGCCCCTTGGTGCTTGATTGCCTCATACTGCTGGAGCAGGGCCGCCGCCTTTTCGCTGGGCAGGAGCTTCTCACGGTGCCGGAGGTTGTCATCCGTCATAGCGAGAACGGCCTCGTCGTCAGTCATGCTGCGGACAATACAGGGCATATTGATAAATCCGGCCAGTTCGCTGGCCCGCTGGCGGCGGTGGCCCGCGATGATCTCATAGCCCCCGCCCTCACGGGGACGCACCAGGGCGGGCTGGTTCACGCCTGCCGTTTTCACGGACTCCACAAGGCCCTGCATTTCCGCATCGTCCCGCACCCCAAACGGGTGATCCTTGAACGGGTACAGGTCGGAAAGGTTGAGATAGACAATCTCCTCTTTTTCACCACGGGACGCATCGCGGGGGGCGGGCGGTTCGGGCACAGGGGCCTCCGTCTTGGCCGGGAGCTTTTCGGTAGGGCCAGTCTTGGACTTTGCGGGCGGCGCTCCTTTGACGGGAGCGGCCCGCTTGCCCTTGGCCGGAGCCTTGCCGGGCGGTTCCACATGATCCTGGGATTTGGGAGGACGGCCCCGTTTTTTCTTTTGTAACTCCTCCAATGTGGGCGTTCCCTCTTTTTCAGCCCCGGTAGCCTGTTCCTGACCGCCGCCAGTGCCCTGCACGTCGGTCAGGTTAATCACCTTGCCGGAGGGGGCCGGGGTGTTGTCCCCCTGCTCCACCACGGCGGGGCCGTCCGGCACTTTGGCCGGGGGATGCTCCTCCGGGGTAGGTGTCGGTTTTCTATCTTCTTCCATTCAACGAATACCTCCTTTTTCAGTGTGTGAAGCAGTCCGGCCTCGCGGCGCGGCTTGCGTGAGTATATGAAAACGCCGCCCATAGTCTTATAGGGCGGCGTCACATCTGAATTGTTCAGTTTTAGGATAAAAACCTCTTGCTTGCGGCCTGCAAACCGTTGATATTGCTGGGTTTCTTTAAGTCCTATAATTACACTCAAAGGCAAAATTGAGTGACAGGATCTATATAAAGTGATAAAATAAAAGAAAATCTCCATGGAGGTATAGGCATGATTTGGATTGAAATGAGTCGTGACGAGGTACATGGTGGTGGTGAATGGGGATTTAAAAAATGCCTTTGGTCACCTGCATATAAAAAAGGCGATTTAAAAGGTTCTTGGCTTTTTTGGAATAATATTTTGCAGGTAAAGCAAGGGGACATTGTAATTCATCTAAAAGGAAAGGGACATGATGCAGCATTTGTTGGATACTCTGTAGCTTTGACTGATGGTCACGAAACATTGGAACGCCCACCACAACCTGGTACATGGAGCTACGCAACAAGTTATTTTCGTGCCTTGCTTACAGACTTTCAACCATTTAAAAACCATATTTTGTTAGACGATTTTTTTGCTTTACATAGTAATAGTCTGAAAAATTATCTCCAAACAATTTCGGACAAACCAATTAATCGTTTTTTTGTATACCAATCAAACAGACTACAATGTTTGAACGGTGCATATCTTTCACAGTGTGATGATGAATTATTGGCATTAATTTTAGATAACAAAGTCACGCATAACCCAACTTTAATACTGGACACCATTCATACATCCGAAATATTACATCAAGTTAGGCAGCGCATTGGACAGTCCCAATTTTCCAAAGCTGTAAAAAAGAATTACCATTATAAATGTTGTTTTCCTGATTGCAAAATAAAAGATCCTAAATTTCTAATTGGATCTCATATTGCACGTTGGGTGGACAACCCTGAAAAACGTGGTAACACGTCTAATGGCTTATGCTTTTGTCCTTTACATGATAAAGCATTTGAGATTGGCTATTTTTCTTTAGATGATGAATTTTGCATTATACTTAGCCGTAACCCTGAAGTACAGACCAGTGAATTATTTCTCGAATATATAAAGCCGTATGAACATCGAAAAATTAATCAAGCCCCAATACCTCCCGATAGGGATTCTTTAAAAGAACACCGTTTTAGATGTAAAATTTCCGTTTTATAAAATTAGGTTTTGTAATAGCTTTAGGATAAAAAACTCTTGCTTGCGGCCAGCAAACTGTTGGTATTTCTGGATTTCTTTAAGTCCTATAATTACACTCCGACCATTGAGAAAACCGCGTAATTGAGCCAGAAACGGCTTGGTTACGCGGTTTTTTCATTTCCAACATCGGACAGGCCGGGACGCCCAAAGACCGGAAAAGCGCGGACCAAAATTGCGATAAAAGAGGCCCCTTCTGCATCAGATCGGGGCTCATCACAGCGCTCTCATTTTTTCGTTCAGCTTTTGGGCGGCCATATCGATCATGCTTCCCTTTAAATGTAAATAGACCTCATGGATCATTTTGTAATTCGCACGACCTACTTGTCAATCGATCCTTTCCGCAAAAGAACGGGCGGTCCCGTATGGGACCGCCCGTTTTGATTGCTTGCTCTGTTTTTTACGCGACCTCTTCCACGACGACCGCGGACACGGGGATGTTGGCACCGGAGACCGTGCCGTTCTCTGCCGGGGTGTTGATGATGTTGGAGGCGATGTTGTTGGTGTTGGCCGCCAGCGCCGCGTACAGCGTCTGGTAGTCCTTCTGGGTGAATTTCTCCAGCTTGGAGGCCTCCATGGACAGGGACACGCCGTTTTCGGCAGCGCCCAGGGTCAAGTTTTGGCCGCCCTGGAACTTGATGTCATAGATGCTGGCGATGGTGTCGTACACAGAGGTGCCCAGGCCCTTCATGGCGGAGATCACCACGGTGTCGGACTCGCCGGACTGGTCCACGTCCACGCCGATGACCTTGGTGCCGGCCTCTTCGGCCGCGGCCATCACGGAGTTGCCCACGGCGCCGCCGCAGGCGAAGATGATCTCGGTGCCGTCGTTGTACCAGGAGGCGGCCATGGACTTGTTCTCCGGCGTGGCATCGAAGTTGCCCGTGTAGCCGTATTTGACCTTGATGCTGCCCGCGGCCATACCGGCTTCATTGGCGGCGTACTCGGCGCCCTGCACGAAGCCGTAGCCTTAGCGCACCACAGCTGGCACTGCCAGGCCGCCCATGAAGCCCAGGTTGGTGTAACCCTCTTTCACCGCCGCATAGCCGGCCAGGAAACCGACCTGCTCTTCGGCATAGGAGATGCCCACAGCGTTGGCGGCGGGGTTCTCCAGCACACAGTCGATGGCGATGAAGTTCACGTCAGGATAAGTGGCGGAAGCGGTCTGCACCGGCTCCTGGAACAAAAAGCCCGGGCAGACGATGGTTTTGGCGCCGCCCTTGACCGCCAGGT
>CATXYA010000212.1 GCA_958403605.1 uncultured Oscillospiraceae bacterium | reverse complement strand
GTGGATCGCTGTGGGCAGCCTCAAGACCAACAACGGGTTGTTCAGCAATGCCTTGGGCTTTCCCCAGGAGCCCCAGTGGGGCAACTGCCTCAAGGTGCTGACAGAGTACAGCCTGGGCAAAAACTTTATGAACAGCCTGCTCATCGTGGTGTGCTCGGTGGTGGGCATCGTGGCCATCAGCGCGCCGGCGGCGTACATCCTGGCCCGGTTCGACTTCAAGGGCGTCGATTTCCTTGGAAAATTTTTCACGCTCGGCATGGGCGTGCCCTTCCAGCTGCTGCTGATCCCGCTGTTTTTCATTTTGTTCGACCTCAAGCTGGTGGGCAGCTACGTGGGATTGATCCTGGTGTACATCGCGCTGTCGATCCCGTTCACCATCTTCCTGATCCAGGGCTTTTTCCGCAGCCTGCCCAGCGTGCTGGAGGAGGCCGCCTACATTGACGGCTGCGGGCCCATGCGCACGTTTTTCTCCATCATGCTGCCCCTGGGCAAGCCGGGGCTGGTGACGGCGGCCATCTTCAACTTCATCAGCCTGTGGAACGAATTCCTGCTGGCGCTGACCTTCATCAACAACAGTGACCGCTATCCGCTCTCCGTGGGCCTGTACGCGCTGCAGGGCTCCATGCAGTACACCGGTGACTGGGTGGCCCTGTTTGCGGCCCTGGTGGTGGTGACGGTGCCCACGCTGCTGATCTACCTGGTGCTGTCCCGGCAGATCATCGAGGGCCTGACCATGGGGGCCGTAAAAGAATAAAGGCCGTTGGAACGGTTCACCGTTCTTTCAAAGAAACAAAAGGAGGAAAATATGAAAAAACATGGTTCCAAACTGGCACTCGTGCTGGCCGTCGTGATGATGGTGAGCATGCTTGCCGCCTGCGGCGGCGGGGCGTCTTCCGCCGCCAAGCCCGCGGGCAGCACGGCGGGCAGCGCCGTCAGCACCGCCGGGGACAACCCCTTTGCAGGCGTCACCATCGAGTACGCCGGCTGCTTCACCGAGGGCGAGGCCCAGGCGAAGTGGATCGCGGAGATGGCCAAGCAGTGGGAGGCCGAGACCGGCGCCACCGTGAAGCTGAATTTCATCGGCCGCGATATCCTGACGCAGATCAAGACCCGCATCCTGACGGGCGACGCGCCCGACATCATCGACCAGGACGCCAGTGAGGCGCAGGCCGCCTTCCTGACCAATGAGGTGATGCTGGAGCCGCTGGACGATATCTATACCGCCAGCGCCTATGGCGAGACGGCGCCCATCAAGGACACCATCAACGGTGCTTACAAGCTGTACACCCAGCCGGACGGCCACGATTATTTCGTGCCCTTCATCTTCATCACCGCCGGCTTCTTCTACGACAAGACGATGTTTGAAAAATATGACCTGAGCGTCCCCGCCACCTGGGAAGAGTTTGAGACGGTGTGCGACACGCTGCAGGAAAACGGCGTCCCGCCCATCGCGCTGGACGGCAACATCAGCTTCTACAACGCCTACTACTACAAATGGGCGGTGCAGCAGGTGATGGGCAGCGGCAACTTTTTGAAAGCCGCGCAGGATGAGACCGGCGCCGCTTGGGACGACCCCGGCTACTTAAAGGCTGCGGAGCTGGTGTATGAGCTGTCCAAGGGCGGCAAAAACTACTTCCAGCCGGGCTATGAGGGCTCCGTGTATCCCGCGGGCCAGGCCGATTGGGCTTTGGGCAAATCCGGCATGGTGTTCTGCGGCACCTGGATCCCGTTGGAGACCAGTTCCCAGGCCAGCCCCGACTTCCAGTACGGTTTCTTCCCGTTCCCCACGGTGAAGGACGGCAAGGGCGTCGCCACCGATATGGAGGCGCAGCTGATGAGCTGGTGTGTGCCCGCCGCGGCCAAAAATAAAGATGCCGCCAAGGACTTCATCCGCTTCTGCTCCAGCAAGGCCGCCGCGGACCGTCTGGTGGAGATGAGCGACAACATGTCCGCCCGCACGGACGCCGTTTACCCCGACGCGCTGGCCGACGTGAAGCCCTATGTGGACAAAGCCACCAACTTCCACAAGAATTATGACGGTGTGATGAGCGACGCGCCCGAATGGTGGGCCAATGTCTTCTATCCCGCCGACAACAGCCTGGTGTTCGGCACCAGCACGCCGGAACAGTTCATCGAGCAGCTCAAGACCGAAAGCATCAAATTCTACAAAAACAAGCAATAATTTGGCCGAAGGGCAGGAAGACGGGCAGGCCCCGTCTTCCTGCCCCTTATTCCATGGGAAAGGTTTGTGAACGATATGGCTCTTGCCACCCTGACGTTCCAGTCTCAATGCCTGCGTCGGCCCGTCCCGGTGACGGTGCTGCTGCCCGACGGCCAGGCGCCCCGGGCCGTGCTTTATCTGCTGCCCGGCTATTCGGACGGCCATGCCTCCTTTGTGCGCAACACCGCCTTGGAGCGCTACTGCGCGGGCCTGCCGCTGGCCGTGGTGATGCCGGACGGGGAGAATGGGTTTTACACGGACGCGGTGCACGGCGCCGCCCAGTGGAGCTATGTATCGCGGGAGTTGCCGCAGCAGATGGCGTCCTGGCTGCGCCTTGACGGCTGCCGCCAGTACGTGGGTGGCATCTCCATGGGAGGGTATGGGGCGGCAAAGCTGGCCCTGCGGCAGCCGGAGCGATTCAGCGGCGCGTTCCTTGGCTCACCGGTATCGGACATTGGCAGTATCGCAGAGAAAGGGTTCGACCGCAGTAAAGATCCGCGCGCGCCCAAATTGGAGGATCTGCATCTGGAAGATATTTTCGGTTCAGTCTCGCCCCGGGGCACCCAGGAGGACCTGTACCGTCTGCTGGCGGACGCCGATCCGGCGGCCCTGCCGCCTTTCCGCATTTACACCGGCACCGAAGATTTTCTGTATGGCGATATCCTGGCCTTGACCCAAGCCCTGCGTGACAGGGGCGTAGCCTGTGAACTGGAAACGGCTCCCGGCCTGCACGGCTGGACCGCGTGGGAATCCTTTGTGGCGGACATGGTGGCGTGCATCGGCGCGCAGCTGACATGAACGGCGCGCCGGGGGTCTACTGCTTTACACTGGACGACAACATCCGCTTTTTCGAGCAGGCGGCCCGGGCCGGACTGCCCAGCGTGTTTGCGCACCCTTATCCCGCGCTGCTGCTGCGGCTGCACCAAGCTTACGGCACGAAGTTCCAGCTGAACATGTATGAGAGCTATGCGCCGGGCTTGTTTTCCCTGGCGGAGGCGCCGGACCGCTGGCGGGGGGAGCTGGAAGCAAATGCGGACTGGCTGCGCTTTTCCTTTCACGCCAGGCACAACGACCCGCCGTTCCCCTATGAGAACGCGGCCCCGGAGACGCTGCTGGCCGACTACCGCGCCGTAATGGGCCAGCTGCGCCGCATCGCAGGGCGGGCGGCCACCGATGCCACCACCACGCTGCACTATGTGTGCGCCGGAAAAGCGGCCTGCACGGCCTTGCGCGGGGAGGGCGTGCGGGGGCTGATCGGCATGTTTTATCCCCTGCCGGGGCGCGAGGCGCTGCGCTATTACCTGACGCCCGCGCAGGCGCAGCTGCTGCAGCGCCAGCCGCTGTGGCGGGACACGAAGACGGGCCTTACCTTTGCCTGCAACGATCTGGTGCTGAACGCGGTGTCTTTGCCGGAGATCGTGCCCCGCCTGGAGGCGCGGCGCAAAAATTTTTACCACGTCATGATCCACGAGCAGTATTTTTACCAGGACTACGAGGCGTACCAGCCGGATTTCGCCCAAAAGGTGGAGGCGGCGCTGGACTGGTTCCGCGGGCAGGGGCTGCGCTCCTGTTTTTTGGAAGAGCTGATCCCAGAGGAGTCCACGGATGGGAAAGATCGGCTGTAAATAAAAAACGCGTCGGGAACAGGGCTTTTGTGCCCCTTCCAAGACGCGTTTTTTGACAGTGGGTCCGAGGCTCAGGTGCTGGCGGCGGAAGCGGTGACGGCTGCGCTGCCCTCGCTGGCGATGGTGGCGTTGGTGACGTCCTGCAGGACATCGTCAATGGCCAAGACCATGCACAGCGCGTTGAGAGCATCGTCGTCATTTTCCACATGCAGCAAATAGCAGTCGCCGATAGAAAACATTTTGCGATGGACCGTGGCGATCGTTTTTTCGCCTTTGGTGATGGCGAACTCGTACTGCAAAAAATTGCCGGTCATCTCCCAGCCAAGCTCTTCGCAGACAAAGTGCAGATGAAGGCCGAATTTCTGCCGCAGCTCGGCCACTTCCTCTTCGCCATGGCAGATGAAGTACCGGTGCGTGAGGCTGAACACCTTGCGGTGCATGTTGGCCAGCTCATTGCCCATCATGTCATAGATCATCAAGCGGTGGGAGATGGAGACGGCTTTGCCCTCCACCTGGTAGACGTTTTCTTCCTCCGGGGTGGTGATGAAAAAACGCTCCTTCAGGGAAAATACCTTTTGACGTACAACGAGATCCATCTGACTTCCTCCTTTTTGACAAAAACTAATATTTGACGTTTTATCGAAAAAGAGCGCCCTTTTAAAGGGCGCTCTTCCGCGTTCACTTATTGGCGCTTTTCAGCCAAATGTCGCTGATCTCCAGCGCGCTCCACAGGCCGTGCCGGTCACCCTGCTTCGCCATGCGCTCGATGGGGCTCTTGGTGGTGTCGGTGGACAGCAGCGTCACATGGATGCGGTC
>CATXYA010000211.1 GCA_958403605.1 uncultured Oscillospiraceae bacterium | reverse complement strand
TGTTTCTCGCCGCTTACGCGGCAACCGAAACAGATGGCCGAAAAAATAGCCTGCGCTCTGCTGCGGCTATTTTTTATTACTGACGTAATAAAAATCAACCGGCCTGTATGCCGGGGAAGGGAACGCCGGGGACGGCGTTCCCTTCCTCTAAAAAATGATACAACAAAGCGGGCAGCCCATCGGCTGCCCACTTTTGTGATTTCATTCAGCTTTTTGCAGCCTCTTCTTCCATACAGAAGGGCGCGTCGGGTTCTCCGGTCAAAAATGTGAGCGTGACCAGGAAGGTGTCGCCCTCCACGTGGATGTTCAGCTTGCCGCCGAAGTTCTGCATGAAACTTTCTGCAATGGACAGGCCCAGGCCGCTGCCGTCGGTGGTGCGCGCCGCGTCGCCCCGGGCAAAGCGCTGCAGGATCTCCTCCTCAGTGAAGGTCATCTCATAATTGGCGGTGTTCTGCACGGAAAGGGTAGTCTGCTCGCGTCCCGGCGCAAGGCGCACATAGATGCGGGTGCCGGGCAGGGAATAGCGCTCGGCGTTGTCCAGCAGGTTTTGCAGCACACGATTCAGCTTGACGCTTTCCGCCAGCACGGGCGCCGTCTCCGGCAAGGTCTCCCGCACGGGGATGCCGCCCTTCTCAAAGGTATCGGCCATATCGGCCAGCGTCTGGCGCACCGCCATGGACAGGTCCAGCGTCTCCACGTCCACGGGCTCGGACCCGCTGGTGGATTTCGCCAGCGTGAACAGGTCGCTGACAAGCTCTTTCAAGCCCTCGGATTTCTGCTGCAAGATCAGCACGTAATCCCGCGCCTCGGCGGGCAAATCCTCCTGCTTTGCCAGCAGGTCTACATAGCCGATGATGCTGGTGAGCGGGGTCTTGAGGTCGTGGCTGACGTTGGTGATGAGGTCGATCTTCATGCGCTCGCTTTTCAGCCGCGCGTCCAGGTTTTCCGTCATGCGCTCATTCAGCTGCGCCAGGTCTTTGGCATAAGGGTACAGGCCGCTTTGCTGCGGCACCGTCACCGGGGCCGCCTCGCTTTTGGCGGTGTGCGCCAGCTGCTCCAGCAGGGCGTCCAGCTCTTTGCCGTCCCGGCGCTGCTCATTGTACAGGTAAACGGCCCCGACGACGGTGAAAACAAAGCCGAAAAAGACCAGGACCCCGAAGCGGTCACTGCTGTATACAAAGCCTGCAAGAGAACAAAACAAGGTGCCGAAGCCCAACGTCGCTGCAATGGCGGCCCCGCCGACCCACAAAATACGCACCGCGCCGCGCCGGGCCGTGGGCAGCTGGGGCAGGTAGAACAGCCCTGCCGAAAATTTGAGGCACACTTGACAGAGGCTGCCGTTCCAGAGCAAATGCGCTTTGGCCTTGCGCACCAGGCACAGCAGCAGCGCCAGCCCCAGCATGCCCAGCGCCACCAGGAACAAGATAAGAAATGCGCCTCCGAGCAAAAGTCCATTGTTGTAATACAGAGAGCTTGCCAATAAAGACAAAAACGAGTACATCAGCCAACAATCAGCCGCCCCAAGGGCCACGATCACCTCTGCCGGCCAACGATCGCAAAAACACAGATGCAGTTCTTCGTCCCTGGGGTGCCGTCCCGCTACCGCAGCCAGATAACAGGTGAGAACCAAAATAGCGGCGACCAGCAACAGGCAGGGATACAAGACCACTTGCATGAACTCGTCG
Organism: uncultured Oscillospiraceae bacterium; assembly: GCA_958403605.1. GTDB lineage: Bacteria > Bacillota > Clostridia > Oscillospirales > Ruminococcaceae > Ruthenibacterium. Next base: position 2,987 of record CATXYA010000211.1, on the reverse strand, counting down.
TTGAGCCTGCGATAGAATTGGTCGCTGAGCTGTGTATAGGCGCTTGCGGGAATATACAGCAGTAAAGTACTGACATTCCCCTCCGTTTGTTCCATGAGGACATCCGCCACGCGTTCTTTCATTGCATCCAGGTATTCTTCCCGGTAGACGCCAGAAATCGTCCACACGCCGTCTTCCCATAAATAATATTTGTCAGGTAGGTTGCACAGCGCATTTTCAAGCTCATACACACCGATCTTCGGCAAATCTTTGCCGCCGTTGGTATAAGAATTCCCGTCTAAATCGGTCACACAATAATAAACTTGCGCGTTTAGCTCCCGTTCGCTTGTTTTCTGTTTTAGGGCCACAGTCGCTTTTTGTACGGTGGCCCCAATCAAGTCTAAATACTCGTCACTTTCCGTCAATACTCTGCTTTGGAGCTCGTAACGGGAGGCAAGCAGCCACAGCCCCCCGGCGGCGAATGCCGCGATGAGCACCACCGCCAGGCCTTTCCAGAAATTATTTCTCCATTTTTTCGATTTTGTAGCCAAGACCCCACACCACCTTCAAATAGTTTGGCTTTTTCGGGTCGATCTCGATCTTCTCCCGGATGTGCCGGATGTGCACCATCACCGTGTTTTCCACGTTGTAGCCAGGCTCCTCCCAGACGCGCTCGTACAGCTCCTCGGCGCTGAACACCCGGCCCGGATGGGCCATCAAAAACGCCAGGATCTTGTATTCGATGGGCGTCAGGCGCACGGCCTCGCCGTCCACCGTTAGGGTTTTGGCCTCGGTGTCCAGGTACAGGCCGCCGATGGACAAAACCTTTTCTCCGCGCACAGCCGAGCCCAGCGTCAGGTAGCGGCGCAGCAGCGCCTTCACCCGCGCGGAAAGCTCCATGGGGTTGTAGGGCTTGGTGAGGTAATCGTCGGCGCCGAGGGACAGCCCGGCGATCTTGTCCGCATCCTCGCCTTTGGCGCTCAGCAGCAAAATGGGCACGTTTTTTTCCTTGCGCACCGCCATGGTGGCCGAAAGACCGTCCATGCGGGGCATCATCACGTCCAGGATGATGAGGTCCACCTCCTGGGTGTGCAGCGCGTCCAAGGCCGCCAGCCCGTCATAAGCCCGCAGCACCCGGTGGCCGTCCAGCTCCAGCAGTTTCGCAATGGCGCCCACGATCTCCCGGTCGTCGTCCACCACCAAGACAGTTGCCTGTTTCATCGAGATCTCTCCTTTGCCTTTTAGGATACCCGCTCCATCTTAAACTGGCACGGGGGAAATTCTTAGGGTTTTCTTAAAAAAGCGGCCCGCCCTAAAAACCGGATCGAAACTCGGCTTTCGGGGCGGGCCGCTGAAAACTTATTCCGCATTGGAGGTGGAGCCGGACTCCGCCGCCGGTTCCTGCGCGGGTGCCGGTTCCTCGACGGGAGTACTCTCCGCCGTGCTGGCGGCGCTGTCGGGCACGTAATCCGTGATGTCCAGCAGGGCGTCCTGCGGCGCCACGCTGGCGGCGGCGGTGACGCTGGACGAGGAGGCGGGCTGTGTCTCGCTCTCGGTGATGGCCGTCAGATAATAGCCGCTGCCCTGCTTGGTGAACAGGTAATCCTGATACTTCACCGGGTCGGGGTTGATGGTGACGGAGAACTCGCCGCCCGCCCCGAAGGGAGAGATGTAGCCCACCGTCACGCGGCGCACGCCGCCGCGCTCGTTTTTGATCTTGGTCACCTTGGGGATATAGGTGTTGTTGATGCTGGTGACGGGCAGCAGATAGGCCTGCTTTTCCGCCACATACTCAAAGGTCATGCCGTGATCCTCAAAAGTAGTGTACTCAAAATGGAAGTCGGGGCCGTACAGCGCCGCCGCGGTCTTGTCGATATCCAGGGTGGGCAGGTACATGGCGTCCGTCTCATCGCGCTCATAGGTGTTGTGCTCGGTGTCGATGGAAGCCCAAATGGCGGCGTTCAGCAGGGTGTTCTGGTTGGCCTCGTCCAAATTTTCAAAGGGGACGGGGTCCAGCGCCACCAGGGTGCTCAGCTGGTTTTCATAGGCGGTGCGCTCGGCGGTATCGTCAAACAGCTTTGCCGTCAGGCGCACGCCGGAGCTGATGACGCTGGCGGCGCCCACCACCACCAGCAGGCACACCACCGCGCCCAGCAGCTGGCGCAGACGGCGGCGCCGCCGCAGGGCGTGACGCTCTTTTTCGGCCTCGTTCATTGCCATAACTTGAATCTCTCCTTTGCGGGGAACTCAGCGGATCTGTCCGCTGCCCTCAATGATGTATTTGTAGCTGGTCAGCTCGCACAGGCCCATGGGGCCGCGGGCGCCCAGCTTCTGGGTGGAAATGCCCATCTCGCATCCCAGGCCGAACTCTCCGCCGTCGGTGAAGCGCGTGGAGGCGTTGACATAAACGGCGGCGGAATCCACTGCCTGGCAGAAGGCGGCCGCCGCGGCGGCGTCCTCGGTGACGATGGCCTCGCTGTGGCCCGTGGAGTGGGCGGCGATGTGCGCCGTGGCCGCTTCCAAGCTGTCCACTACCTTCACCGCCAGGATGTAGTCCAGGAACTCGGTGTCAAAGTCCGCCGGGCCCGCCGGGGTGCCGCCGGTCAGCACCGCCGCGCGGGGGCACAGGCGCAGCTCGGTTTTCTTTTCCGCCATGCGCCGGGCCAGCTGCGGCAAAAAGGCGGGGGCCGCATCCGCATGGACCAGGCATACCTCGGCGGCGTTGCACACGCTGGGGCGGCTGGTTTTGGCGTTGTCCACAATGGCCAGGGCTTTGCCGAGATCGGCGGCGCGGTCCACATAAATGTGGCAGATGCCGGTGCCTGTCTCGATGCAGGGCACCTGGGCGCCCTCCACACAGGCGCGGATGAGCCCCTTGCCGCCCCGGGGGATCAGCAGGTCCACCAGGCCCCGGGCCGCCATTAGCTGGGCGGCGCTGGCGCGGGTGGTGTCCTCTACCAAATTGATGAGTGCGGGCTGGGGCAGGGCGCTTTGCAGCGCGGCCACGA
>CATXYA010000210.1 GCA_958403605.1 uncultured Oscillospiraceae bacterium | reverse complement strand
GCTTTGCCCGGCTTGGCGAACAGCACCCCTGCAAGGGACGTCTGCTTGCGGCCAAGGGCCGCGGGCAGCTACGGCCTACTGCTGGCTTTTGTTTTTCCTTGCTTTCGCGGAAAAACAACATAGCTGTACGTTTGCGTAAAGATTTTAACAAACGTAAAACGGATAGCAAGTAGTAGCTGGGCGGCGGGACGCCGCCCGCGTTCGCCTTCCCCCGGTGGGGGAAAGTGGCGCGCAGCGCCGGATGAGGGGGCGCGCTGATGCCTGCCCCGTCCCACCGGACCTTTTACCGCACCCGCTCCCCGGTCATGGTCTGCTGGACGATGCTCTCCATGATGTCCGCGGTCATGGCGCTTTCCACGTAGCCGAAGATGTTGCCGTCCTTGTCGATCATCCAGGTGGTGGGATAGGCGCGGATGCCGTAGGCGCTGCTGATGCCGCCGCCCTCGTCCAGTACCACGGGGAAGGTGTAGCCGTTGTCGGTGAGGAACTGCTTCACGTCCTCCGCCGAGCCCTCGCGCCCCACACCCGGGGCCGCCACGCCCAGCACCACCAGGTCCTCTTCATTGCCGCCGTATTTTTCATACAGAGCCTGGATATCCGGCATCTCGCCCTTGCAGGGCGGGCACCAGGTGGCCCAGAAGTTGAGGAACACGGTTTTGCCCTTGTAATCCGACAGGGTGTGCTCCTCGCCGTACTGGTCGGTGAGGGTGAAATCGGGCGCGGGGTACAGCGTGGGCTCACTGGCGGAGGCGCCGCTGTCCGCCGGGGCACTGGACGCGCTTTCCGGCATCGCGGCCGATTCCGACACCGCTGTCTGCGGGGACGAGGACGCGGCGGGCGCCGTGGCGCCGCCCAGGCCCGACAGATAGCCCGTGATGCCGTTCATGAAGCCGGTGAGCGTCATCACGCCCATCAGCACCAGCAGCACCGCGCCGATCTTGACGGTGTAGCGCACCACATTTTGATGCTTTTTGAAAAATTCCAGCACCGTGCCCGTGAACAGGCCCACGGCCAAAAACGGCAGGATGAAGCCCAGCGTGTACACGCCGATGAGCACGAAGCCCCAGGCGCGGGAACCCGCGGACCCGGCCATCAGCAGCACGCTGCCCAGGGTGGGGCCGACACAGGGCGTCCAGGCGAAGCTGAAGGTGAAGCCCAGCAGGAAGGCCGGGCCGGGCCCCATGGCCCAGCGGTCCAGCCGGAAGGGCAGGCGGTGTTCCTGCTCCAGCGCGCCCGCCCGGCCAAACAGGCCCAGCTGGTACAGGCCGAAGAGGATCATGATGATGCCGCTGATGCGGGCCAGCCACAGGCGGCTGTCCTGGAAGAACTGCCCCAGGGCGGTGACGCCCATCCCCAGCAAAAAGAAGGTGGCGCTGACGCCCAGCACGAAAAACACGGTGTTGAGGAGCACGCGGCGGCGGGGGTAATGGATGGTGCCGTCGGCGTCCACCGTCTTGGCGCCGCCCGCCAGATAGCTGACGTACAGCGGCACCAGGGGCAGCACGCAGGGCGAGAAAAAGCTCAGCAAGCCCTGCAAAAAGACGGTGAGCACCGGCACACTGGTTTCAACAGAAAAGTTCATAGGCCCTCCTTGGGTCAGTTTTTGTTACAGCGCGGCGAACAGGTCGTTGAGCGCCTCGCTCATGGTGGGGTGGTTGAAGATGCCGTCCCGCAGCACGGTATACGGCAGTTTGGCGTCCATGACCACCTTCACCAGGTTGATCATCTCCTGCGATTCGGCGCAGAACAGGTGCGCGCCCAAAAGGAGGCCCGTGTCGGCGTCCACGATGGCTTTTAAAAGGCCCGTGGGCTTTTGCAGCACCTGCGCCTTGGGGATGGCCGCCGCAGGCAGGCGCGCCACCTTTACCCGGAAGCCCTGGGCGATGGCCTCGGCCTCGGTGAGGCCCACGCGGGAGATGGGCGGGTCCAAAAAGACAGTGTAGGGCACCGCGCCCCGGTTCTGGGTGGTGCGCTCGCCGCCGCCCAGCAGCTGGGAGCGCACGATGCGGCTGTCGTCCAGCGAGATATAGGTGAACTGCAGGCCCCCGGCCACGTCGCCCATGGCCCAGATGTGGGGCGCGGTGGTGCGCAGGTGTTCATCCACCTGCACGGCGCCGCGCGGGGTGAGCGCCACGCCCGCGGCCTCCAAATGGAGGTCCGCCACGTTGGGCCGGCGGCCCGTGGCCACCAGCACCGCCTCGGCCTCCAGCGTCTGCAGCCCGTCCGCCGTCTCCACATCCAGCACAGCGTAGCCGTCCGCCGCGCGCACGGCGCGGGTGTTGGCGCCGCGCAGCACGTGCACGCCGCGGGTGGTCAGGCTGTCCAGCACCGCCTGGGCGATCTCAGCGTCCTCTTTGGGGATGAAGGCCCCGCCCGTCTGCAAAATGGTGACCTCGGCGCCAAAATTGGCGTAGTAAGAGGCAAATTCCAGCCCGATGTAACCGCCGCCGATGATGGCGAGCCGCCGGGGCAGCTCATCCCGCTCCATCAGCGTCTCACTGGTGTAGACGAAGGGGTTGCCCGCCAGGCCCTCGATGGGCGGCAGGAAGGGCCGCGCGCCCGTGTTGATGAAAAAGCGTTCGCCAGTAAATTCCTCGGTCCCGCCGTCCGCCAGCGCCACAGTTACGCGGTGGGCGTCCAAAAAAGAGGCGGTGCCCGTGAACACCTGCACCCCGGCGGAAACGGCCTTGTCGTAATTTTTCTGCCGCAGCGCGCCGGTGAGGCGGCGTTTTTCCGCCACCGCCGCACGGTAACGCTGGGCCCTGGCCGCAAAATCGCCGCCCTGCGCCGCCGAGAGGCGGGCGCTGTGCTCCAGCGATTTCGTGGGGATGCACGCCACATTGATGCACGTGCCGCCGTACATGGCCGCCGAGCGTTCGATGAGGGCCACGCTCTGCCCCGCTTTTGCCAACGCGCCGGCCAATGTTTTGCCGCCCTTGCCGAAACCGATCACGATATTGTCGAAGTTTTTCATGGTTGTCCCCCTTTTCTGGCCGGCTCTTGTGCGGCCGGCCGCTCTCTGGTGAAGATCGTGTGCGAAACATCGGCGAGGGTCTGCTGGGCAAGCTTTGCGTAGCAGCTCTCATCCAATTCCTGTAAAATGTGGTCCATCAGCGCACCCATGCCCGAGGACACCAGGCAGGCCTTATCCACGTCGCCGCTGCGCCAGCCCGCGGCCACAAAGCGCACGTCCAGCGCCCGGGCCACGTCGGCCAGCGTCACCGCGGCGGCATCGCCGCAAAAGCGGAAACCGCCCACGCTGCCCTCCCGCGTCTCCACCAGCTCCGCGGCCTTCAGCCGGGCCAGCACCTTGCGCACCCGGGCGGGGTTGGTGCAGATGTTGTCGGCCAGCTCCTCGCTGGAGACGAACACACCCTTGTGGTCCAGGTACACCAGCGCGTGCACCGCCACACAGAATTCGCTGTTCACTGCGCCGCCCCCGTTTCCGTCTCGTAGGGCCAATCGATAATGCCCCCGAAGTCGTACACCGTCTCATAGCCCAGTTCCGCCAGCTGGGCGGCGGCCTGGGCGCTGCGCCGCCCCGAGCGGCAGTACACCAGCAGCACGGCCTTTTTGTCCGGCAAGGCCGCGGGCGCTTCGGCGCCGATGGTGTCCAGCGGCACCAGCACCGCGCCCGGCACGTGCGCCTCTTCGTATTCCTCCGCCGTGCGCACATCCACCACCGTGACGCTGCCGCCGGCCATCAGCTCCTTGGCCTTTTGGGCGTCGATCTTTTTCACGCCGTTCTCCTGTTTTGCCGCGCCGCAGGCCGCAAGGGCCAGCGCCAACACGCCTGCCGCCGCCGCTTTCATCCACCGCTTCATGAGGGGCCTCCAATCTGTAACTATTTTTGTTTCAGTTTATACTGTAACTATATCAGTTACATATCGCATTGTCAAGGGGGGCTTTGAAGAATATATATTTTAGGGCAGGCGGGTGCGCGCCCCCTCATCCGTCAGCCGCTTTGCGGCTGCCACCTTCCCCCACCGGGGGAAGGCTTTTGTTTTTCCTTGCTTTCGCGGAAAAACAACGTAGCTGTACGCCAGCGTAAAGTATTTAGCAAGTAGTAGCAGGGAGGCGAAGCCTCCCGCGTAAGCCTTCCCCCGGTGGGGGAAGGTGCTGAGCACAGCGAAGCGGATGAGGGGGCGCCTGCCCACCTGCCCTTTCCACAGCAAAGCACCCCACCCTGTTGAGGATGGGGTGCTTTGCCGTGCCTGGTTCAATCGGTCTCCACGGTGACGCCGTCGGTGTCCTCCGCCGAGGAGATGCCTTGGGGCGCCGTGCCGCCCAGCAGCTCCCGCGCGGTGGTGAGGGCCGCGTCGTCCAGCTCATACCGCAGGTCCTTGCCCGCCCCGGCGTACGTGCCGGGCAGGGCGGCGGCGTGGAAGGTGGGCGGCTCCTTTTCCAGGAATTTGAACATGCGCTCGTAATCGTACACCTCCACCGCCGTCAGGTTGGTGGAGTATTTCGAGATGGCCGTGCGCAGCGCGCCCGGCAGCACGGCGCTCAGGTCCTCCGCGCCCGCCCGCAGGAACGCAAGATACCCTTCCGCCCGCAGCAGCTGTTCCATCTGGCGGGAGACTGCACCCTCGGCCAAGGCCTGGCGCAGCAGGTGCGGCGTCAGCGTCATGGTGGTGACGCCGGGCACCGCCAGTTGCAGCTGGCCCAAGGC
>CATXYA010000209.1 GCA_958403605.1 uncultured Oscillospiraceae bacterium | reverse complement strand
CATGCTGGCCACCGCGTCCACGCGCAGGCCGTCCACAGGGTACTCCGTCAGCCAGAACAGCGCGTTGGAGATCAGGAAGCTCTGCACCTCAGAGCGCCCGTAATCGAACACCATGGTGCCCCATTCCTTGTGCTCGGCGCGCAGGGGGTTTTGGTCCTCGTAGCAGTTGGTGCCGTCAAATTTGTACAGGCCGAACTGATCCTTCGGGAAGTGCGCGGGCACCCAGTCCATGATGACACCGATGCCTGCCTGGTGGCAGCGATCAATGAAATACATGAAATCGTGCGGGGTGCCATAGCGGCTGGTGGGGGCGAAATAGCCTGTCACCTGGTAGCCCCAGCTGCCGTCGAAGGGATATTCCATCAACGGCATCAGTTCCACATGGGTGTAGCCCATGTCGGTGAGGTATGGGATAAGCTCGTCCGCCAACGCGCGGTACGAAAAGGGGTTGCCGTCCTCATAAGTACGCCAGCTGCCCGCGTGCATCTCATAGATGTTCAGCGGGCGCGCCAGCGGGTCTTCTTTTTTCGTCTGCTTCTGCCACTCGCCGTCGTGCCATTCATAGCCCGACAGCTCGTACAGCTTGCTGCAGTTGGCCGGGCGCGTCTCCGAGTGGAAAGCGTAGGGATCGGCCTTGAACACCAGCTCGTCCTCCGGCGTGGTGACACAGTACTTGTAGATGTCGTACACCGACATGCCGGGCACGAATGCCTCCCAGATGCCGCCGTCCGGGTCCAGGTTGAGCATGGGGGTGGCGGCGGGCACCCAGCTGTTGAAATCGCCCACGACGGACACGGCCTTGGCACGCGGCGCCCAAACGCGGAACACCACGCCCTGCGTCTCGCCCTGGGTTTCAAAGTGCGCGCCGAAAAAGCGCTGAGCCTCAAAGTTGTTTCCCTGTTTGAAAAGATAAATGGGCACCTGCGCATGTTCCGGCAGCTTTTTGCTTGCTTTTTTCACCATGGACTTCCTCCCTCTTTCGCGGTCCTTCGCCCCACCGCGCAGGGCTGCATGCCAACGCCAAGGCACGCGGGGGCACGATATTGAAGCTATTCTTATGATACTCATTTTGTGCATGTTTTTCAAGGGATTTCTGTATTAAATATGCAACCCTCCGCCAAAAAATGCCCTTTGTTTTATCCATTTTACACAAAATTTCTACTCTCTTTGTGCCAAGTTGACAAAATGGGTTTTTATTCTTCGGCATTGTTAACAAAAAAGCGCGCTTCGGTTCTCCGAAGCGCGCGAATCCTGCTCATAGCCATTTTTTCCGGATCATCAGCACCACCGAAGCCGCGGTCAGCAGCGTGGCGACGGCGATGACGAACCAAAACCCCCAGGGTGAGTGCTCAAACGGTACCGGCACATTGGCGCCCCACAGGGCAAACACGATGCTGGGCACTGTCAAGATGATGGTGACGGAGGCCAGCACCTTCATGACGATGTTGAGGTTGTTGGAGATCACCGAGGCAAAGGCGTCCATGGTGCCGGACAAAATGTCGCGGTAGATGTTGGACATCTCGATGGCCTGCTTGTTTTCGATGATGACGTCCTCCAGCAGCTCCCGGTCGTCCGGGAAGGCCTTCACAAAGTCCAGGCGCATCATCTTTTCCAGCACCATCTCGTTGCCCTTGAGGGAGGTGGAAAAGTACACCAGGCTTTTTTCAAGCCCCAGCATCTGGATGAGCTCCTTGTTCTTCATGGAGATGTGCAGCTCGTTTTCCACACGGCTGGAGGCCTTGTCAACTTCCCGCAGGTAGAACAAAAACAGCGTGGCGTTGCGGTACAGCAGCTGCAGCGTCATCCTGTTTTTCTTCTTGGTGGAAAAGTTTTTTACCGGGCTGTCGGAAAAGGCGCGCGCCAAGGCGCTCTCCTTCAGGCAGACGGTGATGATGTTTTGGTCGGTGAGGATGATGCCGAAGGGCAGCGTGGTGTAGAAAAAGCCCCGCTGCGGCTGCACCTCCACGGTGGGCGTATCCACCAGGATCAGCAGATGATTGTCCTCCTGCTCGATGCGGCTGCGCTCCTCTTCGTCCAGCGCCGCCCGGATGGAACCGATGTCCACCTGCAGCTGCGTGCTGACGCGCAGCATTTCCTCTTCCGTGGGATCGCACAGGTCGATCCAGGCGCCCGGCTCGATGGTTTCCAGCTCGGACAGGCGCCCGTTGTCAGTCGTGTAAATTGAGATCATATTTCCCCGCTTTCCGCGCCAAAACACAGTGCGGCGGGGACTAGCCAGCGGCACTGCGGACGGCGCTTTGTTTTTGTCGGCAACTTCGCCCTCGAGGTTCGCCCTCCACAGATGTCACGCTCCTGTTCCGGTGTTCGTTTCGCCCCGCACGCGCGGGACCACCTTTGTTAGTTTATGCCCTTTTTGCGGGATTTGTCAAGGTTTTTTTGCCCGGCTCCGGCGCCAGCACCGCCGCCCCCAGCAGCGGCGCGTCTCCGGTGTCATGGGTGACGGCCACCACGGCCCGCGCCCCGGCATTTTTCCGCACGAAGGCGGCCGTGCGCTGCCGGGCGGCCTCGTCCAGCCCTTTGAACGGCTCGTCCAGCAATACCGCCGCCGTGCCGTCCGCCAGCATTGCCCGCACCACCGCCACACGGCGGCGCTGCCCGCCTGAAAGCTGTGCCACGGGCCGCACCTCTTCTTCTGCGGACAGGCCCACCGCCGCCAAGGCGGCGTCCAGCTCCGCCTGCTGTCTGCGCGTCACCAGCCGCACGTTCTCCCGGGCGCTGAGCGTCTCCAGCAGCCGGTCCTCCTGAAAGGCCGCCGCCAGGCGCAGGCCGGCCGGCGTCACCGCGCCCGTATCGGGCGTCACCAGCCCCAGCACGATCTGCAGCAGCGTTGTTTTGCCCCAGCCGCTGGGGGCCATCAGGCACACCGTTTGCCCCGCCGGGAAAACGGTGTCCACCATCTCCAGCACCGCGCGGCCTTCGTACCGCTTGCCGATGCCCGCCAGCCGGATCTCCACCGGCGCGCTCTCCGTCACCGGCGGCGGCGGGACCGCTTTCAGCAAAGCCGCTGTGCCCTTGCCCAAAGCCCACAAAAACAGTTTTTCAAAGCCCAGGCTCAGCAGCACGATGACCACCGTCCAGGCCAGCAGGTCGGCGGTGGAAAACAGCAGCTTCGCGTCGTACAGCCGCTCGCCGATGCTGCCCGCGGTGATGCCGATGACCTCGGCGGCCACGCCGCTTTTCCAGCACATGCCCAGCCCCACCTCGCACGCGGTGCGAAAGTAAGGCAGCGCCGCCGGCGCATACAGGTACCGCGCCCGGCGTGCCGGGGAAAAGCGGAACACCGCCGCCATTTCCAACAGCTTTTTGTCCACGCTGCAAAGCCCGGCCAACGTGTTTTGGTACACCAGCGGCAGCACCATCAAAAAGCTGATGAACACCGCCAGGTTCCCGGCGTTTTTCAGCCACAGCAGCGCCAGGATGATGAAACTGGCCACGGGCACGCTGCGCACCGTCAGCATCAAAGGCCGCAGCAGCACCCGGATAAAGGGCACCGCCGCCGCCAAAGCCGCCAGCGCGGTGCCGCAGCACAGCGCCAGCAAAAAGCCGCCGATGATGCGCCCGGCGCTGAACAGGACCGTCAGCCAAAAATCCTGTTGCAGCGCCAGCCCGGCCAGCGTCACCAGCACCTTGCCGGGCGGCACCAAAAACAGCTCCTGCCCAATGGCGGCGCTGGCCGCCTGCCACAGCAACAGCCAGAAGCAGACGGCCAGCACCGTTTCATATCGCCCGCGCTTTTTCGCCTCAGGCGCCATAGTAGAACGCGTCGTCCGGCAGCTTGCCGCCCACGGAGGCGGGGTCCTGGCCATACAGCACTTCCAGGTAGCCGGAGGCCTTGGCCTTCATCTCCTTACCGGTCAGGAAGGTGATGTTGCAGGCGGGCAGCGCCTTTTTGGCGATCTCCGCCTTGGGCACGATGCCATAGGCGGCCACCAGCTCCGCCGCTTTGTCGTTGTTGCCCTGCACCCACTGGACGCTGGCGTCATAATCCTCCAGGAATTCCGCAAAGGCAATCTTGTTCTTTTCGGCAAAATCCTTGCGCACCACGGCCACGCCCGTCACCAGGCCGGAGTCCGGGGACACCTTGTCCCATTCTTTGGTGAAGTCCAGCACGACCTTCAGATTCTCCATCTGCATCTGCGCGGTGGTCGCGTAGGGCTGGGGCAGCAAAGCGATGGGGTACCCGCTGGACGCCTGCATGGCCGCCAGCACCTCCGTGGCCTCGCTCTTGTACTCGATAGTCACGTCCTTGCCCGGCACAAGGCCGTTCTCCTGCAGGATATGGTTCAGCACGTATTCCGGCGTGGTGCCCTTGCCTGTGGCATAGATGGTCTTGCCCTTGAGGTCGGCCACCGTCTTCACGTCGTCGCCCGTGGACACCAGATACAGCACGCCCAGCGTGTTGATGGCGGCCAGCTGCACCTGGCCCTCGGTCTTGTTGTAGAGCACGCTGGCCAAATTGCAGGGCACCAGCGCGATGTCGATGTCGCCCTTGATCAACTGCGGGGCGATCTCATCCGCCGCGCCGTACATCGTCACCTGGTAGTCATGGCGGGAGACGCCGTCCTTGGCGGCCTCCATCAGCTGTACCAGGCCCATGGTGGTGGGGCCCTTCAGGCTGGCGATGCGCATGGTGGTGTAATCGGTCTTGGAAAGGGTGGTCGGATCCACG
>CATXYA010000208.1 GCA_958403605.1 uncultured Oscillospiraceae bacterium | reverse complement strand
CCAGCGCTCGCACCCCATCTTCTGATAAAACGCCAAGGGGCCGTAGCACGTCTCATACGCTTCCACGGCGGCCTCGCGCTGCTTTTGCAGGCGGATATAGCTTTCCAGCGCCTCCTGGTTTTCCGGATGCGTATCCAAAAAGAGGCGCAGTTCATCCAGTGCAAAACTCAATTCAGCCAATTCTTGTTTCAAACAGTTCATGCTCTGCCTCCTTGGAACGGCAGGTCCAGGGCGCAGAACAGTGTTCCGCGCGTGAGGGCCAGGGGAAGCGGATAAAGTCTTTCAAACTTCTGAAGAGGGACCGTCGCAATGGCGAGCGGTAAATTGCAAGCTTCCATTTTTTGCTCCTTTCTGATGTTCAGGGTACCCTGCTTCCATGTTATGAGCAGGGCCTGCCTCCCGTGCGCAAAAACAGCCGGGCGCGGCAAGAGCTCCGCACCCGGCTGAACTGTTTTCGATCCATTTAATCCCATTGCAGATACTGTGCGTCGATGTTTTCTTCTAAAACCTGGCGGATCCATTCATAACTAAACCCGGAGGAATTCGCCCGGCACCCGTGCTGGGCGGCCAGCTCCGGCGTGTAATCACGGTATAAGTATTCCCGCACGTTTTTATAACCTGCGTCATAGTGGGTGACCGCGGGCACCGCCTTCACATCGCTGACCACCGTCTCGGACGTGCCGTCCGGCTGGGTGGTCTTGGTGACGGCGAACGTGAAGATGTAGGAGACCATGTTGTCGCCCAGCATCTGCGTAGAGACGAAATTCCCCAGTGAATAGGCAATGGGCACCTGTCGGCCCGTGGACGCGCTGGTGAGCGTCTCGATGCCCTGCACCACATGGGGATGCGTGCCGATGATGACGTCCGCGCCCCAATCGGCCAGCTTTTGGCCTAAGGCGCGCTGGGCGTCATTGATGACGTGACTGCCTTCCGTGCCCCAATGCACGCCGACTACCACCACGTCGGCCTGCTGGCGCGCCAGCTTCACCTGGCGCTCGATCACGTCTTCCTCGCTGGTCATGATGACATTGGCCTCGGTGCCCGTGGGGCGGGGCAGGCCGTTGGTGGATTCCGTATAGGCCAGATACGCGAAGGTGACGCCGTCCTTTTCCTGAAGCGGGATGCGGTCGTAATCCGCTTCGCCCGCCCACAGGCCCGTCGTCACCACATCGTCCGGCATGCCCGCCCAAAAGCGCCGCGTGGCCGCGATGCCGTCGGCGTATTTATCATAGGCGTGGTTGTTGGACATGGCGATGACCCGCATGCCCAAGTCGTAGATTGCCTGCCCGCAGGCGGCGGGCGTGCAGAACTGCGGGTAGGAGGACGGCGGCAGCTCGTCGGTGACCAGCGTCTCCTGGTTGATCCAGTTGATGTCGAACCCGGCGTAAAACGGCTTGAGATTTTCATAGAGCGGGCCAAAATCGTAGCTGCCGCCGCCGGTGCGCTCCCGCGCCTGCTGATAGATGCCGTCGTGGATGAGGTTGTCGCCAGTGGCGGAAAACCGCAGCTGAGTCACCGTGGGCTGCGGCTCCGGTTCCGGGGCCGAGGAACTGGCGGGCAGGGAAGCGGTGCTGGCGGGTGCGTCCACGGGGACCGCGCCATGCGGCCACAGCAGCCAGCCCACACCAAAGAACAGGCCGACCGCGAGGATTCCGCACAAAACGGCCGCGCCCATGCGCAGCTGCCGCTGTTTTTTGCGCCGCTGGCGCATCCGTTCTCCTGCCGGCCGTTTGTTCATAACATCAGATCCTCCATCGTATACATTCCTGCCTGTTTCTTCACGATAAATTGTGCCGCGCGCAAAGCGCCGCGCGCAAACAGCGCCCGGCTCTCCGCCCGGTGCGTCAGCGTCAGCGTCTCCTCCGGCCCGGCAAACAACAGTTCATGCTCGCCGAAGATGGTGCCGCCGCGCACCGCATGGATGCCGATCTCATCCGGACTGCGGGCCGAGCTTTCCGGGCTGCGTCCATATACCCGGTCCCGGGGGCCGCAGGCGGAGGCCAGCATCAGGGCCGTGCCGCTGGGGGCATCCCGCTTTCCCCGGTGGTGGCGCTCCACCAGCTCGATATCATATTCCGGCAGCAGCTTCGCTGCGGTGCGGGCCAGCTGCGCCAGCACGTAAATGCCCGGCGAAAGATTGGCGCTTTGAAACACCGGCACCTCCCGCGCCAAGGCGTCCACCTCAGCCTGCTGCTGGGGCGTGTGGCCCGTGGCGCAGAGCACCAGCGGCGTCCCGGTGCGGCGGCACCAAGCCACCGTGCCGCCGGTGGCGGCGGGGGAGGAGAAGTCCACCAGCACATCCGCGGCGGGCGCTTTTTCCAGCGACGGGAAATAGGGCACCGGCAGCTCACAGCGGCGCACATCCACGCCGCCCACCACGCTGCAGTCCGGCTGCAGGGCCGCCGCTTCCAAGACGGCGCGGCCCATTTTGCCGCAGGCGCCCTGCACCAAAAGACGAAGGTTCGACATAAGACCCCTTCTTTCCTCAGTATAGCACGACCGCTTATCCCATGGGAAGAGATAAGCGGTCGTTTTTATTCCTTATTCGCCGCACAAAAGCCCGCAGGCCCGCAGCGCCTCTTTGACACGGTGTTTCTTTTCTTCGCCCAGCTCGGTGAGGGGCAGGCGGCAGGGCCCGGCATCGATGCCAAGCAGATTGAGCGCCTCTTTCACCGGCATGGGGCTCACATCGCAGAACAGCGCCTCAATGAGCGGCAGCCAGCACAGCTGCAGCTCCCGGCTGCGCACCACGTCGCCGTCCAAATAGCTTTGGCACAGCTCGTGCACCGCCGCTGGCGCCACGTTGGCCAGCACCGAGATCACTCCTTTGGCGCCCAGGGCCAGCAGCGGCAGCACCTGGTCGTCGTTGCCGGAATACAGCGTCAGCTCCTCGCCGCACAGGGCAGCGGTGCGGGCGGCGTCCGACAAATTGCCGCTGGCCTCCTTGGCCGCCACGATCAGTGGATGGCGCGCCAATTCCGCATACGTCTCCGGTTTGATGGAAACGCCCGTGCGCGAGGGCACATTGTACAGGATGACCGGCAGGCCCGCCGCGTCGGTAATGGCGGTAAAATGCCGCACTAGGCCCGCCTGGCTGGTCTTGTTGTAATATGGCGTCACCAGCAGCAGCGCGTCGGCGCCCGCCTGCCGGGCCTCCTGGGACATGACGATGGCGTGATGCGTGTCGTTGGAGCCGGTCCCGGCGATCACCGGCACCCGGCCCGCCACGGTCTTTACGGCGCAGCGGATCAATTCCACATGCTCTTCATCGTTCAGCGTTGGGGCTTCTCCCGTCGTCCCACAGACGACGATGGCGTCCGTTCCACTTCCAATTTGGACATCCAGCATGGTTTCAAAGGCCTCGAAATTGATCGATCCGTCGGCGTGCATCGGCGTGACGATCGCCACGCCGGACCCCGTAAAGACCAGTTGCTTCACAAAAGCATCTCCCGCCTTTCCTCAGTCGAGATACCCCTTCGCCGCCAGCAGCTCCGCCAGCAGCACCCCGCCGCCGGCAGCGCCGCGCAGCGTGTTGTGCGAGAGGCACACGAATTTGTAATCGTACTGCGTGTCAGGGCGCAGCCGTCCGATGCAGACCGCCATCCCGTTTTCCGTATTGCGGTCCAGCTTGGTCTGCGGGCGGTCGGCCTCTTCAAAATAGTGCAGGAACTGCCGGGGCGCGCTGGGCAGGCCCAATTCCTGCGCCGGGCCTTGGAACGCGGCCCATTTTTCTTTGATTTCTTCCACAGTGGGCTTTTTGTCGAAGCTGACGAACACCGCCGCCATGTGGCCGTCACTGCAGGCCACGCGCAGGCACTGTGCGGTGATGGCAGGTTTTTGGGCGGGCACGATGACGCCATTTTCCACGCGGCCCCACAACTTCAACGGCTCCTGCTCGCTCTTTTCCTCCTCGCCGCCGATGTACGGGATGCAGTTGTCCGCCATCTCGGGCCAGGTCTCGAACGTCTTTCCCGCGCCGGAAATGGCCTGATAGGTGCAGACCAGGCATTTGGAGACGCCGAAGTCCGTCATCAGGGGATGCAGCGCCGGCACATAGCTTTGCAGCGAGCAGTTGGATTTGACGGCGATGAAGCCGCGCTTGGTGCCCAGCCGCTGCCGCTGCGCGGGGATGACCGCCAGATGTCCGGCGTTGATCTCAGGCACCACCATGGGGACGTCCGGCGTGAAGCGGTTGGCGCTGTTGTTGGAGACCACCGGGCACTCGGCCTTGGCGTACGCCTCTTCCAGCGCTTTGATCTCTTCTTTTTTCATATCCACTGCGCAGAAGATAAAGTCCACCTGGGAGGCCACGGCCTGCACGTCCGCAGCGTCCAGCACGGTCATCTTTTTGGCCGCCTCCGGCATGGGGGCAGGCATCGCCCAGCGCGGACCGACCGCTTCTTCATACGTCTTTCCGGCAGACCGCGCCGAAGCGGCCACCACCGCCAGTTGGAACCAGGGATGATGCTCCAGCAAAGAGACGAACCGCTGGCCCACCATGCCCGTGGCGCCCACCACACCCACTTTGAATTGTTTCATTTCTCATTCCTACCTTTCCTCGCCGCATTCGTATCCTATGTTTTTTTTCGATTTTGGTTCCAAAACCGGCGGTAAAAGCCGATTTTGCTTGAAAAGAACGGTCAGATACCATATACTAACATATTAGCGTGCATGAATTTTATTGTCAACGGAAGGCGAATTT
>CATXYA010000207.1 GCA_958403605.1 uncultured Oscillospiraceae bacterium | reverse complement strand
CCTTTGTACACCGTTGCAAAAAAGAAGACAAAGATACGCGTGCCCCATTTTTTCGCAGGATCCACTGGAATGCCTCCTTTTTAGAAATTAAAATAGATGAACGGGTTGTAGCCGCCCTTGATCAGGTAGGTGATGGAGAGCATGAAAATAAGGCTCATTCCAACGGGATACAAAACAGCTTCCACCCGATGCAGCAGCTGGGAATGTTTCGCCAGCTTTGTATGCAAATATTTCCCAAATGGGAAGCACAGCAAAATGCCCACCAACCAGAAGATCCAATACTCTTTCAAAAACATCCACACATAACTGTTGGCAAACCCGTTATCATTGAGCCAGAACAAGTTTCCCATATATTCTTTATACTGATAAAAGCTTTCACTGCGGAACAACACCCAGCCCAAATTGATGACCAGCAGCGCATACACGTGTTTCCACACCGGCTTGATGCGGTCCGTTTTTTCAAAGCGGAACAAGCGCTCCAGCAAAATAAAAATGAAATTGTACAGGCCCCAAAAAATAAACGTCCAGGCCGCGCCATGCCATACGCCGGTCAGCAGCCACACGATCAACAGGTTGCGCACCATCAAATCGGCATTTTCCACCCGCGAACCGCCCAAGGGGAAATAGACGTATTCGCGAAACCAGGTGGACAGGGAAATGTGCCAGCGCCGCCAAAATTCGCCGATGGATTGAGAAATATACGGATAATTGAAGTTTTCTTCAAACGTAAAACCAAACATTTTTCCAAGCCCGATAGCCATATCGGAATAACCGGAAAAATCGAAGAAGATCTGCAGGGTATAGGCAAAGGAGCCCAGCCATGCCAGCAGTACGGGGATGTGTATTTTCCCATGGCCCGCAAGAGTCAGTTGATAAATATTGTCGGCGATGATGGCAAAGGTATTGGACAAAAGGAGCTTTTTGCCTAAGCCCTGCACAAAGCGGCAGACGCCGGCCTCAAACTTCAGCCAGGTGTGGCTGCGGTGCAAAATCTGATCTTCCACCGTGCTGTAGCGCACGATGGGGCCCGCCACCAGCTGCGGAAACAGCGAGATATACAAGGCGACATAGAAGGGGTTTTTCTGCACCTGCACATCGCCGCGATACACGTCGATGACATAGCTCAGTGCCTGGAAGGTAAAAAAGGAAATACCAATGGGCAGGGCGATGGAAACCGCAGGCAATAACGCGGAACCACCCATCGCGGCAGAAAGCCCATTGACGGTATCCACGGTGAAGTTTAAGTATTTGAAGACGAACAATACCCCCAGATTGACCGCACAATCCAAAACCAACAGTGGTTTTTTACCCCGCGGGAACACGGCAATGCAAAGGGCCAGCAGCCAGTTGAGCACGCAGGAGCCAAGCAGCAAAACAATGTTTTTGGGCTCGCCCCACGCGTAAAACAGCAAGCTGGCCACCAGCAGCAGGGCGTTGCGCACCTGAACACACGTCAGCCCTACGGTATAATACAAAAGTAAGACTGCCGGTAAAAAATAAAAGAGAAACACAACACTTGAAAAGACCAAAAGCCGGCAACTCCCTTTCGTTTGCGATCAAACCGCAGTGTTAAGCGTGGGCCAGCTGCGGCGCAGCAGACTCGTTTGCCATTTGAAATAAAGTTTCGTAAGCGCCTGCAAATAAAAGCTCCTGCCAATTTTCGACCTGGTATAACCCGGGCTTGACGGGCGCGGCCGCACAGCGCATGGGCACCTCGCAGCCGGGCACCAGGATCTCTAAGCGCCCCGCTGCGCCAGCGGGGACATTTTCCAACAAAAGATATTCGTAGTTGCAGTTGACCGCGTGGACCCGAGCGCCGTCCGCCGTCTGAAGGTCAAAGCCCAGTTCAACGCGGGGCAGCTCGCGGCGTGAAGTAGTGCCCCGGCTGGCACGGCGGTGGATGTTGAGGAATACATCATCAAAAACACTGACAGAGGCACTCATCTGATCCGCCAGGCTGTGGTGGTGGTCATAAAGCATTTGAAAATACTGGGCTTTATCTTCCCCGGTAAGATCGACGATCTGCAGGCCGTACCGCCATTTGCCATCCTTTTGGTTTACCTGCACCGCCCGGCATTGCAAAACGGCCTGATAGCGCTCGGTTTTCAAATGGAGCTCGACCGCGTCTTCATCCTCGTGCGGGATATATGCAGATTCCTCCATCAAAATAGAAAGGCCGGTTTCAGAAACGTCCAGCGTCTCGCCGTAAGATACCTTGCCGTGATAATGCGCTTCCACCGGGATCGACAATTCAAAACGATCCGTCGCACGCAAATTTTTGCGGCCCGACATAAAGAAGATGGCCATGATCAAGTTAAGGCCATTGACGGCCAGCCAGTAAATGATGATGGCGGCGCCAAAGTTGTTGGTCAAGATCGCAGCACGCACCGCCACAAAAAGCGCCAGCAGATCCAACGCCAACAGCACAATATGGGGGATCGCCAGCTGAATGTCGGATTTTTGCGCCACGCTGCGTGTTTTATTGGTGACATTGAACTTCCGCTGCTTGATAAACAAGGTTTCCATAAAAATGGGGATGATCATATAGGGGAAAATGGTGGTGTCCACAATGTTGCTCCAGCGCTGGGTGCGGATCTTGCCGGAGGTGACTTTCAGCGCATGGTTGTACAACAGGTAAGAGGGCAGCCAGATCAGCAGCAGCTCCCAAAGGTTACAAATAACGACGGGGATCCCGAACAGGACGAAAAGAATGGGAGCTGCAATGTAGATGAAGCGCCGGAAAAACGTCCACCAGTACAGCAAGCAGGAAAGATAGCTCAATTTGGTGTTGAAGTTTAGATTGGGATTGAGCAGGATATGGATGCGGCGCAGCGAATACACGCAGCCGCGGCCCCAGCGCACGCGCTGTTTGATAAGGCTGTCGATGTCCGTGGGGGCCAAACCGTGCGCCAAAGCCTTGTCCAGCGCGTAACAGGTATATCCCTTGGCCTGGATGCGGATGCCGGTCTCGAAATCTTCGGTAATGGTGCCGGTGGCGATACCGTCGACCTCCTCCAACGCCTGCCGCGCGATCAAGGTGTTGGAACCGGCGTAAAGCGAGGCGTTGGCGCTGTTGCGGCCCACGTTGATCTCGCGGAAAAAGAAGTCTTGCTCGTTGGGAATGCGCTGCTCGCTGTAAAAGTTGAATTGGAAAAGATCAGGATTATAAAAGCTCTGTGGCGTTTGAATAAAGCCGATCTTATAATTTTTATCGATTTCGTCTTCCGTGCGCTCTACCCAGGTGCCGTCATCCAGTTTTTTCATGCGCGGCAGAAAAGTATAAGGTACGGTCTCCATCAAAAAGTCATGGGTGGGGATCATGTCTGCATCAAATGTGGCGACCCAAGGGGAGTTGGTCATGCTCAGCGCATTGTTCAGGTTGCCCGCTTTGGCGTATTTATTCTCCTCCAAGGTACAGTAGCCAACGCCCATGTCAGCCGCCAGCTTTGCCATTTCAGGGCGGTTGCCGTCATCGCACACATAAATATGTACTTTGCTTTTATCAGGATAATCCATGTGCTTGCAGCCATTGATGGTTTTATACAGCAGCTGGGTCTCCTCATTATGCGTGGCGATGAACACGTCTACATGAGGATACCACGTCATGGGTATGACCGGCTTTTCCGGCATCGTTTTTTTTCGCAGCCGGAAAAAATGCTCGGTGCCTTCCAGCATGGAAATGGTCTCGGACGCTACCAGGGCAATGCCGCAGATGGTGGCCAGCCAGCCGTAAATTTCGTGCTGCGGAATGGTGAAGAAAATACGCCAAACCACATAAATAGTCATGCTGATGACAGCGGTATAGATCCAAAATAGTTCTTTGGCGCTTTTGCTGTTATTCTTGATAACTTTAGCTTTTTTCATAAATTTCCCCTCCCCATTTGCAATAAAAGCAACGCGGTATATAAACTTTTATATTTTGCGCATACGTTGTGTCAAAATAATCGCAATAAAAAAGATAGCAAAACAGATAAAAGCCAACATCTCAAAAGGCGCAGCATCTTCGCTCCAATAAGCCCGAATTTGGGGAAGTTCCTGATCCATAAAATCCGCATGTAAAATCAGAAAATTCTTTAGACGTGTGACTTCACTTTCATAAGATCCAGAGTTGCGCGCAACCATAATACCCGTGCTTTCTTCCTCTAAGGGGGGAAGCTGCGCCGCGTATTCTTTTGCCCATCGTTGAGAATCACGCTGGACCGCATTGCCTAAATAAGTAACGGTATCATCTACCAGCCGCTCAATGTTTTGATTGGATAATAAATCGATACGCAGCTGCCGCCACTGGGCGTTCAATTGATCGATAAACACCGGATCTTTAACCATTTGCTCAAACCAAGGACGCTTATCCATTACAATATAATCATAGCGGGTGAGCGCATTGGTTACATTATCAATACCGCCGTCAAAGTCCCAAATTGGGCCCATCGTTATTTTTCCACCAACCTCTTTATAAAGGTAAGTAGAGTGAAGTCCGGCATCGTAACTTGTCAAAAACTCGTTGACCAAAAAATAATTGCAGAAGGAATCCATGTCGATATATTGCCGATACTCCATAAAAGTGTTTAGATCAGTAGAGTAAAGAGTACGCTCAAAAGTATCCAGCTCGGAAGTGATCTGTTGAACCGTTTTAGGCGTGACCGTGTCTTTATCAGGATAAACGATTCCCAGGACTGCATCGTTGGTCCACTCCAGGTCCCAATCTTTGCGCTTTTCTGGAAATTGATTTAGG
>CATXYA010000206.1 GCA_958403605.1 uncultured Oscillospiraceae bacterium | reverse complement strand
GGGCATCGGTGCCCGCGAGCCGCCGGCGCGCCTGGTGTTCGAGGGGCACGCGGGCCCGGCCATCGTGGTCAGCCTCGTGGATATGGGCGGCCGCCTGCGGCTGATCTGCCAGGACATCGAATGCGTAAAGCCCATCCTTCCCATGCCGAACCTGCCCGTGGCCCGCGTGATGTGGAAGGCCATGCCGAACCTCACCACTGGCGTCGAGTGCTGGATCACGGCCGGCGGCGCACACCACACGGTGCTAAGCTACGACGTGACGGCCGAGCAGATGCAAGACTGGGCCCGTATGATGGACATTGAGTTCGTGCATATCACCAAGGATACCACCGTGGAAAGCCTGGAGCACGACCTGTTTCTGTCTGACCTCGCGTGGAAGCTGAAATGAGGCGGATACAATGCTGGAAGAATTGAAGCAGCAGGTGTACAAGGCCAACATGGAGCTGCCCCGCCGCGGGCTCGTCACTTATACCTGGGGCAACGTGTCGGGCATCGACAGGGAAAGGGGCCTGATGGTCATTAAGCCCTCAGGTGTGGAATACGGCGATCTGAAGCCGGAACAGCTGGTGGTGCTGGATCTGGACGGCAATGTGGTGGAGGGGGAGCTGAACCCTTCCTCCGACACCAAGACCCATCTGGAATTGTACCGGGCCTTCCCGGCGGTGGGCGGTATCGTGCACACCCACAGCCCCTATGCGGTGGCCTGGGCGCAGGCCGGGCAGGACATCCCCTGCTACGGCACCACCCACGCCGACTACTTCTACGGCCCTGTACCCTGCGCGCGCCACTTGACCGCCGCGGAGGTGGCGGAGGATTACGAAGGCAGCACAGGCCGGGTCGTCGTGGAGACCTTTGCGGCCCGCGGCCTCGACCCGGTGCATGTGCCGGGCGTTGTTTGCCGCAGCCACGGCCCCTTTACCTGGGGCAAGGACGCGGCTCAGGCCGTTTACCACGCCGCCGTGCTGGAAGAGGTGGCCCGCATGGCGCTGCTGACCCGGCAGGTGGACGCAACCGCTGCGCCCGCGCCGCAATATATGCAGGAGAAACATTTTCTGCGCAAGCATGGGCCAGGCGCCTATTACGGGCAGAAATAACGATCCGCAAAAGAAGGAGAGAAAAGCATGAAATTTTTTATCGACACAGCCAACGTGGAGGAGATCAAAAAGGCAAACGAGATGGGGGTGATCGCGGGTGTGACGACGAACCCGAGCCTGATCGCAAAGGAGGGGCGGGACTACGCCGAGACGCTGCGCGAGATCGCGGCCATCGTGGACGGGCCCATCTCGGGTGAGGTGAAGGCCACCACCGAGGACGCCGAGGGCATGATCCGTGAAGGACGGGACATTTATGCGCTGGACCCGGCCCGCATGGTGGTGAAGATCCCCATGACGGCGGAGGGCCTCAAGGCCATCCGGGTGCTTTCGGCAGAGGGCATCCCCACCAACTGTACGCTGATCTTCACGGCGAACCAGGCGCTGCTGGCGGCGCGGGCGGGGGCGGCGTATGTGTCGCCGTTTTTGGGGCGCCTGGATGACATCAGTCAGCCGGGCATCGAGCTGGTGAAGATCATCGCAGACATGTTTGCCAACTACGAGGATATCCACTGTGAGATCATCGCGGCCAGTGTGCGCAATCCCATCCACGTGACGGACTGCGCCCTGGCGGGCGCCGATATCGCCACGGTGCCCTACAAGGTATTGGAGCAGATGACAAGGCATCCGCTGACCGACCAAGGGATCGAGAAGTTCAAGGCGGATTACATCAAAGTGTTTGGAGTGTGAGCCGTGACACAGCAAAGAGAACTGGAACTGAAGAAATTGGCCTGTAAGGTGCGCATGGGTGTGCTCACGGCCACCCACGGGGCGGGGGCGGGGCACCCGGGGGGCAGCCTGTCGTCGGCGGACGTGCTGACGTATTTATACTGGCAGGAGCTGCACATCGACCCGGCGCAGCCGCGCCTGAACGGGCGGGACCGCTTCGTGCTGTCGAAAGGTCACAGCGCGCCGGGGCTGTATTCCGCCCTGGCCCACCGGGGCTTTTTCCCCGTGGAGGACCTGCCCACGCTGCGCCATACGGACAGCTACTTGCAGGGTCACCCGAACATGAACACGGTGCCCGGCGTGGATATGTCCACGGGCAGCCTTGGGCAGGGGGTCTCGGCGGCCTGCGGCATGGCGCTGGCGGCGCGGAACAAGAGCATGAGCGCCGTGCGTGTGTACGCCCTTTTGGGCGACGGCGAGCTGGAGGAAGGCGAAGTGTGGGAGGCGGCGATGTTCGCCGGCCACTACAAGCTGGACAACCTGTGTGTGCTGGTGGACTTTAACGGCCTCCAGATCGACGGCCCAGTGAAGGACGTGATGAATCCCGGCCCCATCGACAAAAAGTTCGAGGCTTTCGGTTTTGAGGTGCAGGTGGTAGACGGCCACAGCTTCCCGGCACTGGAGGCGGCTTTCGCCCATGCCCGGGCCACCAACGGCCGGCCCTCAGCGATCATTCTGAAAACCACCAAGGGCAAGGGCGTCAGTTACATGGAAAACCAGGTGGGCTGGCACGGCAAGGCACCGAATGACGAGGAATATGCGCAGGGTATGGCGGAGCTGAAAGCCGAGCTTGCGCAGCTGGAGGCGATGGCATGATGGAAGAGAAGAAGATCGCCACACGGGACAGCTACGGCGCGGCGCTGAAGGAGCTGGGGGCGCTGCACGAGGATCTGGTGGTGCTGGACGCGGATTTAGCCGCCGCCACCAAGACCGGCGTGTTCAAAAAGGCATATCCGGAGCGGCATTTCGACTGCGGCATCGCGGAAGGGAACATGATGGCGGTGGCGGCGGGCATGGCGGCCATGGGGCTGGTGCCCTTCGCCTCCAGCTTTGCGATGTTCGCGGCGGGCCGTGCGTTTGAGCAGGTGCGCAATTCCATCGGCTATCCCCGTCTGAATGTGAAAATCGGCGCCACCCATGGGGGCATCTCGGTGGGCGAGGACGGAGCCAGCCACCAATGCTGCGAGGATTTTGCCCTGATGCGCAGCATCCCGGGGATGGTGGTGTTGTGCCCGGGGGACGACGTGGAGGCGCGTGCGGCAGTGTTTGCCGCTTATGAGCACGACGGCCCGGTATACCTGCGCTTTGGCCGCCTGGCCGTGCCGGTATTCCACGATGAGGAAAATTATCATTTCGAGATTGGCAAGGGCGAGGTGCTGCGCCGAGGCAACGACGTGGCCATCCTCTCCACGGGGTTGATGACGGCCGAGGCGCTGGAAGCGGCGGACGCGTTGGCGGCGGAGGGGATCTATGCCAGAGTGATCCACCTGGGTACCATCAAGCCGCTGGATACCGAGCTGGTGCTGGCCGCGGCGCGGGAGTGCGGCAAGCTGGTGACGTGTGAGGAGCACAGCGTGATCGGCGGCCTGGGCGAGGCGGTGTGCGCGGCGGTGGCCGAGGAGGGCGTGGCCTGCAAGGTCAAGCGCATCGGCGTGAACGATGAATTTGGCCACTCCGGTCCGGCTAAGGAGCTGCTGCAGCAGTTCGGCCTGTGTGCGCTGAACGTTGCGCGGGTGTCCAAAGAGATGCTGTGAGGGAAATGGCACAGGAGCTGCGGCAAAATGGCCGCGCCGAAAAATAATGCACAAAAAATCGCGTCTTTTAGAGGTTCTTCAGCCCTCAAAAGACGCGATTTTGTTGCTTTACGCCTGCCTGCTTGTGCAAATTGCGATCGTGATCCTTTTTTGAAACGACCCCTTTTCTGCCCCCCAAAAATTTACAGGTTTTCTCGGATGACGATATTGATATCGGTGAAATAATTTTCCTTTTCAGGCTTTGCGCCGATAGCAATGTACTTGAACAGCAGATCCAGCGGCTTCGTACCCTGGCGCTCCGGCTGCTGGCAGATAGCCGCGGAGATCACACCTTTTTCGATCATCTCGCGCGTCTCCTGCGGACAGTCATAACACAAGATCAAAGGGCGCTTTTCCGGTGCCATGCCCTCCACAGCGCGGCAGGCCCCGTATACGCCGCCGCTGGCCAGAAAGAGGGCGTTGATGTCCGGGTGCTGATCCAGAAGCTCCTTCGTCACGGAAAAGCTCTCGAAATCCTCGTCGCTGTTTTCATGAATGCTGATAACTTCGATATCGGAGGCGTGGGCCTTGAGATGTGAAATAAAGCCTTCCACGCGCTCGGTGTGGCACAGAATATGATAGGAGCCGAGCAGCACGCCTACCTTGGCGTGCCCCTGTGTGATAAGGCGCATCAGACCCGCAGCCGTCTCGCCGCTGCGGAAGTAATTGCTGCCAACAAAAGCGATGCGTCCACAGTCGGTGATGTCGGTGTTGGAGGTCACGACCGGGATGCCCGCTTCACTGACCCGGCGCAGCTTCGCGGCGGTGGCTTCAGAGTTGAAACCCGCGATGGCAATACCGGATGTGCCACTCTCCATAGCGCGGTCCAGCAGCTCATTCTGGCTCTCCGGGTCGGAAAAGCTGCTGTATAGGGTCTCCACCGTAACGCCGTATTCCTGCAGCTCGGCGGCTTTTTTGCGGATGCCGTCCTCCACCTGTTGAAAAAAGTGGTTGACGCGCGGGTCAAACATGATATACGTCAGTTTGATATTGCGCTTGAGCGCGGCGAGAGAACGTGCGGCTTTGCTAGGTGTATACTGTAGCGACTCGGCGATCTCGTGCACCTTCTGCGCGGTTTGCTTATTGACGATCCCACGATTGTTCAGCACACGCTCCACCGTGCCCCGCGATACGCCCGCCAGT
>CATXYA010000205.1 GCA_958403605.1 uncultured Oscillospiraceae bacterium | reverse complement strand
GCAGGCGGGCCTGATGCGCACGGCGCTGGAGGGCAAGGGCCTAAAGGTGGAAGAGTATACGGCGGCGGACGTCAACGACATCCAGCCCGTCACCACCAAGGCCTGCGGCACCGTGGACGCGCTGTACATTCCTACGGATAACCTCTTTGCCGCCAACATGCCCACAGTGGCGCTGGTGACGGAGCCCGCGAAGATCCCCGTGATCTGCGGCGAGAGCGGCATGGTGGAGAGCGGCGGCACCATTACCAAGGGCCTGGATTATTACACGCTAGGGAAACTGGCGGCCGGCCAGGCCGTGGAGATCCTGCAGCTGGGCATCGACCCGGCCACCATCCCGGTGGGCTTTGCCTCCGGCGATGATCTGAAATTGGCGGTCAATCAGGAGAACGTGGCGGCCATCGGGCTTGAACTTCCGGCGGAATTCCAGTAAAATAGCATACAAGACGGCGGCCAAGCTCGTTTTGGCCGCCGTTTCAGTATTGGATCAAGAAAAGGTGTGATTTCATTTGTTGAACGGTATCATTGCGGCCGTGCCGGGCGCCGTGGCGCAGGGCGTCATTTGGGGCGTGATGGCGCTGGGCGTCTATATCACGTTTAAGGTGCTGGATTACGCGGATCTGACGGTGGATTCCAGCCTGTGCACGGGCGGCGCCGTCAGCGCCATGCTGATCGTGGCGGGGATGGACCCGCTGCTGACGCTGCTGTTTGCCACGCTGGCGGGCATGGCGGCGGGGGCCATCACGGGCTTTCTGCACACCAAGCTCAAGATCCCGGCCATCCTGGCGGGCATTTTGACACAGCTGGGCCTCTATTCCATCAACCTGCGCATCATGGACGACAGCCCCAACGTGGCGCTGCTGCGAAAGCCCGTGATCATCAGCCTGGGCAATATCCCCCGGGCGCTGGTGATCGGGGCCGTTTTCGCCGTGGTGGTCATTGCGGTGCTGTACTGGTTCTTCGGCACGGAGATCGGCTGCGCGGTGCGCGCCACGGGCAATAACCACCATATGGTGCGCGCCCAGGGCGTCAACACCAACACCATGATCACGCTGGGGCTTATCATCTCCAACGGCCTGGTGGGCCTGGCGGGCGGCCTGCTGGCCCAGTACCAGGGCAGCGCCAACATCAACATGGGCAAGGGCGCCATCGTCATCGGCCTGGCCAGCGTCATCATCGGCGAGGTGGTATTCGGCAAGCGGATGAATTTTGCCTTCCGCATGGCGGCCATCGTGGGCGGCTCGGTCATCTATCAGTTCGTGGTGGCGCTGGTGCTGCAGCTGGGGCTGAACACCAGTGACATGAAGCTGTTCAGCGCGGTGTTCGTGGCACTGTTCCTGGCGATCCCCAATTTGAAAAAAGGAAAAAAGGCACAGGCGGTAAAGCCGGAGGAGGCAGCCAATGCTTGAACTGAAACATCTTTACAAGACCTTCAACGCGGGCACCGTCAATGAAAAGCGGGCGGTGCAGGACCTGTGCTTCACGCTGAACGACGGCGATTTCGTCACAGTGATCGGCGGCAACGGTGCGGGCAAATCGACGATGCTGAACCTGATTGCGGGCGTGTACACCGTGGACAGCGGCAGCATTCTGCTGGACGGCGTGGACCTGGCGAAGCGCCCCGAGTATCAGCGCGCCAAATTTTTGGGCCGCGTCTTCCAGGATCCGATGATGGGCACGGCGGGCGACATGGGCATCGAGGAAAACCTGGCGATGGCCTACCGCCGCGGCAAGCAGCGCAGCCTGCGCTGGGGTATTACGGCCGGGGAGCGGGAGTTGTTCCGCGAAAAGCTGAAGATGTTAGACCTGGGGCTGGAAGGCCGCATGTCCAGCAAGGTGAGCCTGCTTTCCGGCGGCCAGCGCCAGGCGGTGACGCTGCTGATGGCGACGCTGCAAAATCCCAAGCTGCTGCTGCTGGACGAGCACACGGCGGCGCTGGACCCCAAAACGGCACAGAAGGTGCTGGCGCTGACGGAAAAGATCGTGGCGGAAAACAAGCTTTCCACGCTGATGGTGACGCACAATATGCGCGATGCCATCCGTTACGGCAACCGCCTGATCATGATGAACGAGGGCGGGAACATCATTTACGACGTCAGCGGCGAGGAGAAAAAGAACCTGCAGGTCACCGATCTGCTGGTGAAATTCGAGGCTTCCAGCAACGGGGAAGGCGTCAGCGACAGAATGGTGCTGGCATGAGCGGGTTTGACGCGGTGCTGTTCGACCTGGACGGCACGCTGGTGGATTCCGCCCCCGGCATTTTGGAGAGCTTCCGCTATGCGCTGTGGCAATTCGGCGTTGTGCTGCCCGAGGCGCAGCTGCGCCGGTTTTTGGGCCCGCCGCTGCGCGGCAGCTTCGCGGCGGTGCTGGCCCCGGAAGAGGTGGAGCAGGCGGTGGAGCTGTACCGCGGCTACTATAAGCTGCACGGCCAGGAGGGCTGCGGGCTGTACCCGGGCGTGCGGGAGATGCTGGCGGCGCTGCGCGGCCGCGGCTATACGCTGTGCATCGCCACCTCCAAGGCGCGGGACGTGGCCGCCCGGGTACTGGAGCATTACGGCATCACCCAGACGATGGACTATTTGGGCGGCGCGTCCATGGACCAGAGCCTTGACACCAAGGAGGCCGTCATCCGCCATGTGCTTTCCCAGCCCTTGCTGGCGGGCAGGCGGGCCGTGATGATCGGCGACCGTGACAACGACATGCAGGGCGCCGCGGCCTGTAAGCTGCCCGCGGTGGGCGTAACGTACGGCTATGCCGCGCCGGGCGAGCTGGAGGCCTACGGGCCGCTCTATCTCGCGCCGGACGTGCCGTCGCTGACGGATTGGCTGCTGCAAAACCATTTGTAAAGGAGACGCGCATCCATGCGTTTGACAGTGCTCGGCTGCGGCCGGTGGGGATCGTTTTTGGCTTGGTATCACGGACAGAAAAATGAGGTGCTGCTGTGGGGCCGGCCTGGCTCCCGCGGGCTGCAGGCCCTGCGGGATGAGCGCCGCAATGAATACGTGGCGCTGCCGCCCAGCGTGTCGGTAACGCAGGATCTGCGGCAGGCGCTGGCCTTTGCGGACACCGTCGTCATCTCCATCAGCGCTCAGCAGCTGCGCGGGCTGGCCGGGCAGATCGATGTCCTGCCTGTGGCGGGCAAGACCTTTATTCTTTGCATGAAGGGCCTGGAATGTGATACAGGGAAACGGCTGACACAGGTGTTCCGCGAAGCGGTGCGCCAGCCCGCCGCCCTGGCGGTATGGGTGGGCCCCGGCCATGTGCAGGATTTTACGGCGGGCATCCCCAACTGCATGGTGGTGGACAGCGACGACGCGGCGGTGGTGGACCACATCGTGGACACGTTCTCCTCCGAGCTCATCCGCCTTTATAAAGGGCGGGACCTCATCGGCACGGAGCTGGGCTCGGCGGCCAAAAACGTGGTGGGCATTGCGGCGGGCATGCTGGACGGCTATGGCTATTCCAGCCTGAAAGGCGCGCTGATGGCCCGCGGCGCCCGCGAGGTGGCCCGGCTCATCAAGGCCATGGGAGGCAGTGAGCTCTCCGCCTACGGCCTGTGCCATCTGGGCGATTACGAGGCCACGCTGTTTTCCCCGCACAGTCACAACCGCCGCTACGGCGAGTCGTACATCAAGGGCGAGGAATACCATCTGCTGGCGGAGGGCGTGCCCACCTCCCAGGCCCTGGTGCGCCTGGGGGAAGAGACCGGCGTAGATCTGCCCATCAGCAGGACCGTCTATGAAATTTTGTACGAACACCGGGCGGCAGCGGACGCGCTGCAGGCGTTGTTTGCCCGCTCGGTGAAAGGCGAATTCGACGCTTAGTCCGGCACGGCTCCTTTGCCCCACGCATAGGATAAGGGCAAAGGAGGTGTCTAGATTGGGAAGCAACGAAGAGAACCGCTTTGAAAACAGTGATCCGGTGGAAGACGCCCGCATGCGTGAAGGCTGCGTGGTCGATTACAGCTGGGAAGATTATGACCTGACGGACTGGAATGACACGCCGCCGCATGAAAACGGCGAGGGCTGGGACGGAAACGGCTTCGGAAATTGAAGTCAAAAAGCCTTTAGAGAATGTTCTCTAAAGGCTTTTTTTGTGGATTGGACGATTTTGAGCATTTTATTGTTGACGCCGCTTTCAAAAAAAGAGATAATAGGAAAAGAATTCAAGGAACGGAAAGAGGTATTCCTTTGGCATATTATCATTGTCTGCTGTTCGACGTGGACGGCACGCTGCTGGATTTCAACGCCTCCGAGGACGCGGCGCTGCGCGAGACGCTGGCGCATTTTGAACTTCCGGAGACGCCGGAGGCGGTCGAGCTTTATCACTCCATCACCAACGGGCTGTGGGCCGCGCTGGAACGGGGCGAGGTACGGCAGGAAAAGCTGGTGCTGCAGCGCTTTCAAAAACTGCTGGAAGCATTGGGCGCGGAGGGGGACCCGGCCAAGATCAACGATTATTATCTCGGGCAGCTGGCCCAGCGGGCCGACGTCTACGAGGGCGCGGAGGACGTGCTGAAGGAGTTGGCCGAGGTGGCTACGCTGGCCGTCGTCTCCAACGGCGTCGAGCGCGTGCAGACCGGGCGGCTGGAGCGCTCGGGCCTGGGGCGTTACTTCGACGAGATCTTTATCTCCAGCCGGGTGGGGGCGGCGAAGCCCGCCCGCAAGATCTTCGATCATGCGCTGCGGACCTTGGGCGTTGAGAACAAAGAAAAAGTGCTGATGATCGGCGATTCGCTGAAAGCGGATATCGGCGGCGGCATTGG
>CATXYA010000204.1 GCA_958403605.1 uncultured Oscillospiraceae bacterium | reverse complement strand
GATCGCGGAATGCTTCCAGGTGTTCGAGTGCACCTGGATGGACACGCTGGACAACGCCCAGGACGACAAGCCCGGCGAGCTGAACGGTTATCCGGCCCCTTACCACGATTTCAACGGCATCACCTCCCAATTCGGCGCCCACTTCATCCTGCGGGTCGACAAGATCCTGATGAAGGAAAAGTATTATAACTCCATCGTGAACGGCGTGAAGGCCTCCGGCTTCCCGCGTGTGCCCGTGGATTACGGCTACCGCGATTCTAAAAACTTCTGGTACACCCGTTTCCGGCGGCCCATCCCGGAGCTGCTGCCTATCCGTGAAACGACGGTGGAATCGGTGAAATATGCCGCCAACCGCCTGGACGACAAGATCAAATTCACAGACGAGGCCTGCGCGAAAATGGTGAAGGTGCCCCGCATTTTCCTGCCCACGGCACTAAAGGGCTGCGTCGCCTGGGCACGGGAGCACGATGTGACGCTGATCACCGCCGAGCACATGGACATCATCAACGACAAACGGGCAAAGGAGAAACAGAGATGAAGATCGTATTGGCAGGCGCTTTCGGCAAGCTGGGCACCGACATCCTGCGGGCGCTGGTGCGGGACGGCCATCAGGTGACGGCGGCGGATCTGGCCGTCAGGGACATCCCGGAGCTGGCGGGAAAATATACCGCCAAAACCATCGACGTGACGCGTCCCGAGACACTCAGGGGCCTGTGCGGCGGCGCGGACATCGTCATCACTACGGTGGGGCTCACGGGCTCCTCCGCCACGCTGACCAACTATGACATCGATTACCAGGGCAATGTAAATCTGCTGCGGGAGGCGCAGCGGGCGGGGGTGCAGGGCTTTACCTATATCTCCGTCATCCAGGCGGACAGCGATGCCTCCGTGCCCATGCTGCACGCCAAGGCGCGGTTTGAGCAAGAGCTGAAGCAAAGCGGCATCCCCTATGTGATCCATCGACCCACCGGGTACTTTTACGACATCGCCAAGGTGTTCATGCCGATGATCGAAAAGGGCGAGGTGACGCTGCTGGGCAAGCAGGACGCGCACGCCAACGTGATCGATACGCCCGATTTTGCCGATTTCATCGTCCTGCACATGCAGGATAAAAACAAGGTGTACAACGTGGGCGGCAAAGAGACCTATTCCTACGAAGAGATCGCGCGCATGTTTTTTGCCGCGGCGGGCAAAGAGCCCGTCATCAAGCGCGCGCCGGTCTTTTTGTTCAGCGTGCTGGCCCTGATGAATAAGTGGAAGAAAAACGGCAAGGAGGCCATCATCCGCTTTTCCAAATGGACGCTGACCCACGAGCTGGTGGGGGAAGACCAGTACGGGGAAGCCAGCTTTCGCGATTATATCAAAAGCTGCTACCGGCAGTAAGGGGGAACGTTGATGTCTTTCAGTGAAATGCTGCACGCGGCCTTTCCTTCCACCATCTGGATCGTGCTGGCGGTGTGCGCGGCGCTGAGCGCCGTGGGGTTCTATAAATTCGTGTATTTCCTCTCCGTGGGCTACGGCTTTGCAGTGTGCGGCGCGGGCGCGGCCATTCTGGCGCTGTACGGCGGCAGCCTGAGCGTTTGGGGCGTGGTGCTGTGCCTGCTGTTTGTGGTGTACGGCATCCGCCTGGGCGGTTTTTTGCTGTGGCGCGAGATCAAAAGCGCGTCCTACCGCAAAACGCTGGCGGGCGCCACGGGCGGGGAAAAGCCCATGCCGGTGTTTGTCAAAGCGGCCATCTGGGTATGTGTGGCCGTGATGTACATGCTGCAGGTATCGCCTGTGTTCTACCGCGCGGCCAACGGCGACGGCGGCGGTGCGGCGGCAGCCGTGGGGGCGGTGGTCATGGCCCTGGCGCTGGTGCTGGAAAGCGTGGCGGACAGGCAGAAATCTGCAGCCAAGAAACAAGCGCCCCGGCGCTTTTGTGACAAAGGGCTTTATAAAATCGTGCGCTGCCCCAATTACCTGGGCGAACTGCTGTTTTGGACAGGCGTGCTGATCTCCGGCTGCGGCGCGCTGGAGGGAGCGGTGCAGTGGGCCGTGGCGGTGCTGGGGTATGTGCTTATTGTCTATGTGATGTTCAGCGGTGCCAAGCGGCTGGAGCTGCGGCAGAACAAGAATTACGGCCAGGACCCGGCCTATTGCGCGTACGTGAAAAAAACGCCCATTCTGCTGCCATTGGTGCCGCTGTATCATTTGGAAGACGTGAAATTCATCGTTGTTTGACGCAGAGGGGGACGCCCCGGTGAGGAGATGTGAAAAATGAATGGGATCACCGTGACCATGGCGCTGGTGGATTTTATCCCGGTGCTGCTGTTTTTTGCGGCCGCGGTCATTTTGCAGCGGGACCTATATAACAAAATGGTCAAGGGCGCGTATGCGCTGCTGGCTACCGGGTCGGTGATGGTGCTGATCAGCGGGATCTTCAAGGCGCTGTGGAAGATCTTGTACGCGCTGGCGATCTGTGACTATCAAGCCCTGGACGCCAGTTTCTTTCCCATGCAGGGGCCGGGCTTTCTGTTGGTATTTTTGGCGCTGGCGGGCATGTTCACCCGTTACAACCGCCGGCAGGTCTCGCTGCTGAGCGTGGGCGCGGTGCCGGTGTACGGCAGCTCAATGCCTTTTGTGATCCTGCAGATCATCGGCTGTGCGGGCGCCCAGTGGTGCCTGTTTGCCCTGGCGCTGAAAATGAAGCGCCGGGCGGCGGCAGTGCTGTTTGTGACGGCGTTCGTGTCCATGCTGGGCATGGGATACCTCAGCGCCACCTTTGACGATTCGTCGTCCATGCACTGGCTGGCCCAGTGCGTGAACATCGTGTCCCAGGGCTCGCTGCTGTGGGGCGTGGTGCTGCTGCACCGCGCGGGCCTGGCGAAAAAAGACCTGCTGGCCGTCCGCAGCAAGGCGGTGGCCTGAGTACGGAAAAACGCAGAAAAGCGGCATGCTCTCCCAGCTTTGGGGCCGGGGAGCATGCCGCTTTTGGTGTGGGAAGGGTTTGCGGCGGTCAGCCGCGCCTTTTCAGGGCGCGGGGCCGAGGTCCTGCTGCGCTGGGCCGTCCAGCAGGCGGCCCCGGAAATCGAACCGGGAGCCATGGCAGGGGCAGTCCCAGCTTTTTTCATCCGGGTTCCATTCCAGTTGGCACCCCAGATGCGGGCAGCGCGTGGAGACAAAATAAAATTGACCATCCGGCGCGTGGTAAGCGCCCACTTTTTCGCCGCCGGCCTCCACCACGCCTCCGTGCCCGCAGGGCAGGTCCTGCGCCGCGGCGCGGGCGGCGCCGAATACCTGCCGGGACAGGTCGCGCACCGCGTGCGCGGCGTCGTGCAGAAAATTTTCCGCGCTGGCGGAGGGCGTGAAACGGGCGGGGGAGAACAGCGCGGCCTCCGCGGGCGTTTCTCCGCCGATCAGCCGCGCCAGCAAACGGGCGGCGGCCATGGAACTTGTCATGCCCCACTTGCCGAAGCCCGTCGCCACATACCATTCCGGCTGCGAGGGGGCGAAGCGCCCGATGTAGGGCACCCCGTCCAGCGTCATGCAGTCCTGGGCCGACCAACAGGCCGCCTCCCGGCTCTGCGGCCACCATTCCCGCGCCTTTTGGCGCAGCTGGTCATAGCGCCCGCCCTGCCGGTTTTCCCCCGTGCGGTGTCCGCCGCCGCCCAACAGCAGCAGCTCTCCCGCCGTGCGCAGGGACCAGCCCGCATCTTCGTCCACGCCCAGATACATCCCCTGGGGACAGGGTGCGTTTTCCAGCGCGAGCACGTAGCTGCGCTCCTGGTGCATACGCGCAAAATAAAAGCCCGGCACATTTACAAAGGGATAGTGGCAGGCAAAGACGATCTGCTCCGCGGTGACCGTGCAGCCATTTTCCAGCACGGCGCGCCCGTCTTCCACCCGTACTACAAGGCTGTGGGCATGGATCTCCAAACCGCGGCACAGCGCCTGCAGAAACCGCAGCGGATGGAAACGCGCCTGATGCTCCACCTTCACGGCCCCCGCCACGGGGAAGGGCAGTTCCGTCTGCGTGGTGAAGCAGGCCGCCAGGCCCGCCGCCTGCTCGGCCTGCGCCTCGCGCTGCAAAAATTCCGCGTCGGCCAACGTGTACAAGTAGGCCGGGTAGCGCACGAATTCGCAGTCGATCTGTTCCCGCTCGATGATGCGGCTGTAGTGCTCCACCGCTTCCTGGTTGACGGCGGCGTACTGCGCCGCCCCGGCAGCGCCCAGGGACGCGGCCAGCTTTCCATACACAGCACCGTGCTGGGCGGTGATCTTGGCGGTGGTGCGTCCAGTCTGGCCCGTACCGGGCAGCCCCGCGTCCACGACAACGGCGGGGATGCCGCGCTCTTTCAGCTCATAGGCGGTCAAAATGCCCGCCATGCCCGCGCCGATCACCAATACCTGGGTGGAAAGGTCGTGTTCTACAGGGCCTGCTGTGGGCGGAAGAAAATTCCAGCTCCAAATCGATTCCATTGGCGTTTCACCTCAAAAAGAGGATGTCCCTTCGACGCGCGGTTTAAGCGTTCCCCATGGGGGAACCTCTTTTTTATGTCGCCAGATGGAAAAAAGACGCGCTGCAAAGCTTCGTTTTGCAGCGCGTCTTTCCTTTGGGGAAGGTGGGGGACGGCGGCCAATGGCCGCCGCTGCGGATAGAAGGAAGCGGAAGTGCGCGCCCCCTCATCCGTCAGCCGCGCAGCGGCTGCCACCTATCTCCGCGCTAAGAGCCGGGCGTACCGCCCGGTTGCGCTACGAAATCCCCCAGGGGACCCTCTCTTGGCCCTACGGGCCAATTCACCTTGTGCCT
>CATXYA010000203.1 GCA_958403605.1 uncultured Oscillospiraceae bacterium | reverse complement strand
GTGCTGGCTGTAGGAGACGCCCAAGTTGCCCTGTAGCAGGTTTTTCAGCCAGTAAAAATACTGGATGACCACCGGCTGGTCCAGGCCCATGCGGTGCTCGATGGCGGCCAGCTCTTCCGCGGAGATGCCCGTGTCCGGCTGTACCAGCAGGTCCAGGGGCGAGCCGGGCATCAGGGTCGCCAGGCAGTAAGCGATGATGGTGACGCCCAAAAAGGCGACGAGCGCGGTCAAAAGCCGTTTCAAAACATATCTACCCATAGCAGTAACCCTTCACTTTACAGATTGTGTGCCCCGCTTGCCGCGGGACGCGCTTTCATTCGAGCTCCTCCACGGCCACGCGCCGCCCCTCGCGGTGGGCGCGCTTCACGGCCTCCAGCGCCAGCAGGCAGGCCTGGCCGTCCCGTCCGTCGCACACGGCGTCACCGTCGCCGTTGACGAAATCGATGAAATTGGCGGTGATCCGCCGCCCCTCTTCCGGGTCCGGCGCCGTCTCATAGCTCTGCTGCGTGCCGTCGCGGCGGCGCACCACGATGCCCGGCGCCTCGTAGATGCTCATGCTGCCCTCGGTGCCATAGATGAGCGTCTGGCGCTCCATGGCGCCGTAGGCGCACCAGCTGATCCACAGCGTGCCCACCAGGCCGTTTTCCAGCTCGGCGGTCACCATGGCGTGGTCCGCCGCCGCGATGGGGCTGCCGTCGGCATACGTCTTATCGATGGTGGGCGTCAGGGCGCTGACGGCCTTGATCCCGCTGCCGAAGAGGTAGGGCATCAAGTCGAGCCGGTGGCAGCCCACGCTGAGCATCACGTCGCCGATGCCCGCCAGCTTGTTGTCGTAAAAATCCGGGCCGGGCGCGGCGATGGTGGCGTATTCCACGCCGCGGTGCGCCAAGGCTGTGCGAAAGGCGATGGGCCTGCCGATGGCGCCCTCCGCCAACAGCTTTTTCGCCAGCTGATGTTCAGCCGTCAGCCGCTGGCTGAAGGCCACCATCAGCTTGCGGCCGCTTTTCTCCCAGGCTGCCAAAATGGCCCGGCCCTCCTGGGGGTCCATGGCCAGCGGCTTTTCGCACAGCACGTCCTTGCCTGCCTCCAGCGCCGCAATGACGCCCGCGCAGTGGAAGCGCTCGGGTGTGCAGATGATCACCGCGTCCACCGCCGCGTCCGCCAGCACGTCCTCCGGCCGGTACACCGCTTTGGCGCCCGTGGCCCCGGCCAGCGCGTCCGCGTTCGCCTTTACCGGGTCACACACCGCGTACAGCGCGGCCCCGGGGTGCGCGGCCACCGCAGGCGCATGGCGCGTTTTGGCGATGGCCCCGCAGCCAATGATCGCTACATTCATACAAAAGCCTCCGTGCGCCGCCCTGGGGCGGCTATCAGATTCCCGAGGACGCATCAGCCCTCGAACTGCTGTTTCAAAAACGCCAGGCTGCTGCGGGCGTCCTCCAGGATGTCCTTGGTGTGCAGGTCCTGCTCCACCACCGCCCACTGGGCGCCGATGGCAGCGGCCTTGGCGGCAGCGGCTTCCACATCCACCAGCCCCTCGCCCACGGCGCAGAAATCGATGTCCAGGTAGCCGGGGCCGGTCTTGCCCGCGTAATCCTTGAAATGCACACAGCGGATGCGGTCCCGGTACTGCTCGAGATACGCGAGGGTATCGACGCCCGCGTAGGTGGTCCAGAAGGTGTCCGGCTCGTATTCCACGCCCGGGTCCGCCGCCAGGATGGCGTCCATCAGGTAACGGTGCCCTTCGTAGGGCACGAACTCGAAGTCATGATTGTGCCAGGCCAATTTCAGCCCCGCGTCCGCGCATTTACGGCGCCACCCCGGGATGGCGGCCAGCAGCTTTTGGTAATAGTCCGCGTTGCGCTCCTCGTCCACCACGTGGGGCATCACCAGCATCTCGATGCCCGCCGCCTTCGCATAGGCGATCTCCTCGTCCAGGTGATCGAAGAAGCGCGTCAGGCGCGGGTGGGTGCTGAAGGGCTCCAGGCCGATCTCCCCGAGGAGATCTTTCATTTCCGCGGCGGGGATGTCGAAGTACAAAAAGAACTCCACGCCGTCGTAGCCCATGGCCTTCAGCGCCCGCAGGGTGGCAACGAGGGTGTCCCGGTCCTTGACGATAGGCCAGGCGGAAAACAGGTTGTAACCGTATTTCATGTGATCCATCCTTTCCTTTATGCCCACCACATGGCGGCGGGCTCTTCCTGAATGAGCACCTCTTTGAGGAAGGCCATGGCCTTTTCCAGGCCCTCCTGGATGGACATCAGGCTGTCCTCGTGCTCGATGGCCAGGGCGCCGTCAAACCCGCACAGGCGCAGGGTGCTGATGATCTGCTTCCAGGTGTCGGCCCCATGGCCGTAGCCCAGGGTGCGGAACAGCCAGCTGCGGTGGATCTCGTCGCCGTAGGGCTTGGTGTCCAGCACGCCGGTGCGGGCGGTGTTGGCAGGGCTGATATAGCAGTCCTTGGCGTGGAAATTGTAGACGGCGCCCTGCAGCGCCATCAGCGCCGTGGGAATGTCGATGCCCTGCCAGAACAGATGGCTGGGGTCGAAGTTGGCACCCACCGCCTCGCCCACCACCTCGCGCAGCCGCAGCATGCTCTCGGGCCCGTAGACGCAAAAGCCGGGGTGCATCTCCAGCGCGGCCCTGACACCGTGATCGTTTAAGTAGCCGGCCATGTCCTGCCAGTAGGGCAGCAGGACCCCGTTCCACTGGTAGTCGAGGACTTTGCCGAAATCGTCGGGCCAGGGGCAGGTCACCCAGTTGGGGTAACGGGAATCCGGGCAGTCGCCCGGGCAGCCCGAGAAGGTGTTCACCACGCCCACGCCCAGCTTTTCCGCCAGCAGCACGGCATTGCGGAATTCCCGGTCGGACTTTTGGGCCACCGCCTTGTCCGGGTGCACGGCGTTGCCGTGGCAGCCCAGGGCGCTGATCTCCAAATGGTTGCGCCGCAGCACCTCTTTGAATTTTTCCAGTTCCGTCTCGCTGTGCAGCAGCACCGCGGGGTCGCAGTGCGCGTTTCCTGGAAAGCCGCCGCAGCCGATCTCCACGGCCTGCACGCCTAGAGAGGCCAGATAGGCCATCGCCTCATCGAAGGGCATCCCGCTCAAGGGGACATTGATGACGCCCAGCTTCATGTACAACACCTCGTTTGTTTTCTTGACCGCCGTTTTCCGGGGCAGCGGCCCGGGAAATATCCGCTTGCAGCCCCTACGGCGCAGGCGCTGCTGCGCCGCATGGGCTGCAGGCGGCCCCGCAAAGGGGCCCGCCTGCAACGGGAAAAGGCAAAAAGGGAGAGAGAAGCAAAATGGTTCAGGTGCGGGCCGCGGCGCGCTCGGCGCCGATCTCCTCCAGCACCTCATCCAGCACGGGGAAGCGGTGCGGCTCGTAGCAGCCGCAGCCGCCCGCAATCACCAGCTTGTCGCCCGCGCCCGCAATGGCTTCTTCCACGCGGTGGCGCAGCTGTTTTTTGATCAGCACGCGGTTCGCGCCCGAGAAATCGTTGCCGTGGGCGCTGTTCATGGCGATGCGGTCCAGGGGGCCGCGGGTGTGCATAATGCCGCCCACCAGCACCTTGTCGGTCTTTTTGCGCAGGTCCGCGAAGCTGGGCATCGAGTCCCAGGTGTCGGCATAGTTGAAGGCGGTGACAGGCAGGTCCAGGCACCACTCGACGGCCTCCACGTCCTTTTCCGTGCCGGAGCCGTTGCACAGGTGCGCCATGTTGAACCAGGTCTTGTCCTTGACGGCGTTGACGATGCGCGCCGTGCCGTCGAACTCGTATTTTTTGAACAGGTCGTAGCCCAGCTTTTCATCCAGGCCGTTCTGCATGCCGATGAAGAAGCCCGCGGCGCCCGCGTCCACATAGGCCTCCATCAGGTTGACCAGCGTCTCCTCAATGACCTGCAGGCCGTACTCCACCTCTTTGGTGTCATACTCGAACATTTTCACCAGCTTGTCCTGATCGAAGTACCCGGCCACGAACTCCCCGGCCATGCTGACGGGGCTGAACACGGTGGGCAGCACGGGCATGTCGCCCTGGTAGTGGTCGCACACGCGCTTGACGGCCTCCACATTGCGGGTGAACACCGCGCTGTCCTTCACCTGCAGCGGACGCAGGGTCAGCCAATCCTTGGCGTGATTGATGCGCCATTCCTCCACGTTCAGCCACGCCTGCATATCCGCGTGCAGCGGCGCGGGGATCTTCTGGCCGAAGGCCTCGGGGAAATA
This sequence comes from uncultured Oscillospiraceae bacterium, assembly GCA_958403605.1. Classification (GTDB taxonomy): domain Bacteria; phylum Bacillota; class Clostridia; order Oscillospirales; family Ruminococcaceae; genus Ruthenibacterium. The sequence goes on along the minus strand of CATXYA010000203.1, from coordinate 582 downwards.
CATGCCGGAAAAGTCGAACTTCATGAAATCCCACTGGTAAGCTTCCTGGTTGGCGATCATCGCGTAAGCCAGGTCGCGGGCGTCCAGCTCCTCAAAGTTCAGATGCGGGCCCCAGAAGGCGGCGCAGGGGCGGTCCAGGTGCTCCCCGGCGACAGCGGCCTGCAGGCGTTGGGTGTGCGTCATTGCCATTTTCATTTCCTCCATTCAAGTTCAGAATGTAATTTTTGTAAATTCTTTTGGAAATTTACATTTTCATTGTAGCATTTTTATTTCCGTTTTCAACACCTCAAAGCAAAGTTTGTAAAATTTGTGCTATAAAATTGCTTTATTTTGTCAAAATTGACGAGAAAGAAAGTAAAAATGTCAAATAACGCTGCGGCGTGTTGTGCATTTTTTACATTTTTTCAAAAGCAGAAGAGGCGGAAAGGGCGTGGGCGCCCCTCATCCGTCCGGCGTTACACGCCGTCCACCTTCCCCCACCGGGGCAATGTCATCAACTTAAGGATTCTTTCACACAAAAGTAATTCGATGGAGCGTCGAATATTAGGAAACATCCCTGTATCCTGCTCAGTGCTTCGCATC